>CAZPNB010000262.1:0-5414 GCA_964587305.1 uncultured Spirochaetales bacterium
GACTCGTTCGCGATGTTCCTGCCGGTCTACGCGGCTGCACCGCTGCAGCAGCTGTTTCCGTCGCCCGCCACTCGCTGGCTCCGCCGCAACCGGCGCTACCTGGGGGTGAGCTTCGCGTGGGCCCACGGGCTGCACGCGCTCGCGATTGCGATGCTGGTGCTGCTGCAGGGAGACGCGTTCCAGGCGAGCGCGGTCACGCGGGTCGTTGGGTCGTTCGCCTACCTGCTGCTCGCGGGCATGGCGCTCACCTCCTTCGACCGGACTGCCCGCTGGCTCGGCCCGCGCCGCTGGGCCTTGCTGCACCGCTCCGGGCTGCACACGCTCTGGCTCGTGTTCGCGATTACCTGGACGCAGTCGGCCGCGAGCGCGCCGCGCTACCTGCCGTTCGCCGGGCTGGCCTGGGGTGCGGCGGCACTGCGGTTCGCCGCGCGGCGCGCGCGCCGCGTGGCTCCGGCGGTGGAGCCGGCTCGCTCCTCTGGCGAGCTGGAACCGTGATCGACATCGAGGCAGAACGAATCGCGCAGCGCGTGCCCGATGACGTGTGGCGAACGGAAACCCGCTTCTGTCACGCGCTGCGCGTGGCGCGCGTCGTAGCAGAGACCCACGACGCGATGTCGATCGTGTTCGAGGTGCCCGCGCGGCTCGCCGAGGTGTTCGCCTACCGCGCCGGGCAGTTCCTCAGCTTCAAGGTTCCGTTCGCGGGCCGGGTGCTGGTGCGCAGCTACTCGCTCTCCAGCTCGCCGGACGTCGACGCGTTGCCCAAGGTCACCGTCAAGCGCGTCGATGACGGCCGCATCTCGAACTGGATGAACGACCGGGTGAGCGCCGGCTCGACGCTGATGATCGTGCCGCCGGCCGGGCTCTTCGTGCTCGATCCGCGCTCGCAGCGGGACCTGGTGCTCTGGAGCGGCGGCAGCGGCATCACCCCGTGCATCTCGATCATCAAGACGGCACTCGTCTCGACCCAGCGGCGGCTCTCGCTCGTCTACGCCAACCGCGACGCCCGCTCGATCATCTTCCGCGACGAGCTCGAAGCGCTGCGCGACCGCCACCCCGACCGCCTGCGCATCGTCCACTCGCAGGACGACGTGAACGGCTTCGTGACGCGGGAGGACGTCGCGCGCGAGATGGCAGGTCAGCAGGGCCGCGACTGCTATCTGTGCGGACCGGCCGACTTCATGGACACGGTGGAGCACACGCTGCGCGAGCTGGGGGTCGCGCGCGAGCGGATCCACATCGAGCGCTTCCTGTCGCCGGCGGAGCACGAATCGGAGCCCACCACGTCCGCAGACGGCGAAACCGCGCCGGCTTCGATCGCGATCGTGCTCGACGGCCGCGAGCACGAGGTTCCCTACGTGGCCGGCGAGCGTGTGCTCGAGGCCGCGCGGCGCGCCGGCCTCGATCCGCCCTTCTCCTGCGAGGAGGGCTACTGCGGTTGCTGCATGGCCCGGCTCTCGAGCGGACGGGTGAAGATGGCCGCAAACGACTGCCTGACGCCCGAGCTGGAGGGCGAGGGCTGGGTGCTGACCTGCCAGTCGCGGTGCGTCGGGGGGGAGGTCCGGATCGAGTATCCGGATTGACGCGCTCGGAAGCCGTCCTACCTTCCCGGCGACCCTCCCCCCGCACGAGGGAAGTCACCGTGACCCAGCGCTCTTCGCCGTTCCGGCGCGGGTCTGCGCTCCTCGCGGTCGCTGCAGCGCTCGCAGGTGTCCCTGCGCAGGCGCAGGGGGAGGAACCGAGCCTCGCTCGCGAGGGCGGTTTCGGGGCGGCCGCTGCACTGATCAGCCTGTTCTACGCGCCGTTGAAGCTCGCCTATGCCGCCAGCGGGCTCGTGCTCGGCGGCGGATCGCTCTTGTGGACCTGGGGCGATCAGGACGCCGCGATGGCAGTGGTGACGACGTCCATCGGCGGCGACTACGTGATCACTCCGGACCACCTCGGTGGTGCCGACGACATCCGTTTCACGGGCATATAGATCTTACAGGCCGGAGAGCGTGCGGACGTCGTGGGCGGTCGCAGGGTCGAGGTGCGCGATACATCCCAGAAGTCGCACCCGCCACGGCGGCGCCGCGTCGACGATCGTGACGGAGGTGTTCGCGAACCCGCTGGGTGCGCAGGAGAGCTCGCCGAGATCCAGCCGCCGCGACACCAGCGAATGACAGACGAGCCCGTGCGTGACCAGCACGAGATCCCCGGTGAGACCGGTCACGCGAGCGCACACCCCCTCCCACATCCCGTCCACGCGCCGGTGCAGATCCTCCCAGCTCTCTCCGTTGGGCGGCACGTAGCCAGGCGCGAACGGATCGAAGCCGAGCTCGGCGTACGAGCGCCCGCGCAGGTCGCCGAAGTTGCGCTCCCGCAGGTCCGGATCGATCGCCAACGGCGCCCCGCACGCGTCGCGGATCTGGTCCGCGGTAACGCGGGCACGCGCGTAGTCGCTGGCGACGATCTCGGCGACCCGACCGCTCGCGAGGCGGGACGCCACCCGGCGCGCCTGGGCGAGGCCGCGATCGGAGAGCGGCGTCTCGGGGTGCTGGAGCACGCGTTGGGCGTTGCTCGCGGTCTCCCCGTGGCGCACCAGCACGATCGCCATCAACCGCCCTTCACGCGGCGTTCAACCGACCTGCTTCGTGAACTGTGCCAGATCGAAGTAGTCGCGCCAGGCGCTGATCTTGCCGTTTGCATCGACCTCGAAGCTTCCCATCACCGGCAGCGCGATCGTCTTGCCGTTGATCGTGAAGCGATCGATGCGCTCGGTGAGGACGACACGCCCGTCCCCCGCAATGGCGAGCACCTCGAACTCGGCCTCGGTCGCCGGCTCCAGGAAGCCCCGGAGCGTGGCTGCGATCGCGTCGTGCCCCTGCACCGGAGCGATCGGAATGTTGTGGTAGACCGCGTCGTCGCTGAAGAAGCCGATCAGCTCCTCCACGTTGCGGCGCGGCACGGCGTTGCAGAAGTCGGTGACGATCTGGGTGGGTTTCATGCGGCGAGTCTAGATCGGACCGGCTAGCTCGTGCAGGCCTTCGCTCGCCTGCGGCTCGCTGCGCGTCGGCCGACTCTCGAGTCGGCCTCCTAGCCCAGCAGGTCCTGGAGGACCGCGAGCGTCTCGCGCTCCTCGGCCGAGATCTCGCCGTCCGCCGCGATCACCCCCTCGATCGCTTCGAGGAAGCTCTTGCGGTGCGCGGCAGGAATCGTCATCGGATCGACCGTGTCAGGCGCGGGCGGCTGCTCGAGCCATCCGCGCACCCGGCGCTTCTCCGCCGGGTCGAGCTCGAGGCGCTCCACCAGGCGCGCCACGAACGCGCGCTCCTCATCGCGCACCTGGAGGTCGGCCCAGGCGAACGAGCAGACGAACTTGATCAGATGGAGGCGTTGACGCGAGTCGAGACCGTCGATCATGACGGCATTGTGTTCTCGCGCCGCGTCGGAACGCAAGCCCTCCGCGATCGACGGTCAGCGCGGATGCGCGTGCAGCGAGTACTCGTGCGCGAGGATCTGGGCCACGTGGGCCGCGATCGCCGCGTATTGATGCCCCTCGTCCCAGCCGGACTCGCGGGTGAATCCCTCGCGGCGAATGATGTCCCGCGCCTGGTGATTCGTGAAGTAGACGATGTCGCGCCACGCGTGGTGCTCCTCGACGGCCGCCAGCTCGAGCACCCACGTGCGGATCACCCGCCAGTCCTCCTCCGAGAGCGCCTCTTTCACCAGGGCTCCGACCAGGTGCTCCTCCGCGCCGAGACCGACGGCGGGCTCGTGGTGTCGGAGCTCCCAGGCCAGCTCGTGGCACACCTCGCCGGTCACGAAGCGCTCGCTCGCGGGCGCGCTCCACTCCTCCCCCTCCCAGCGCTTCGCCCGGCCGAGCGCGTAGGCCTTGGCCGCCAGCCAGGCGTCCTCCCGCGCATGACGCCGCGCGGCGCGCTCGCAGTGATCGAGCAGCTCGTCCACGTCCACCCGATTCGCGGGCGGGTTCTTCCGGAAATAGACCTCCAATTCGTGTCGGTCCATGCTTCACCTCCCTGTTCACCGGTGGCCCGGTGACTCGGCGCCTGCCGTGGCGAGCCGGGGAGTCGACTGCGAGAGGCGATCGTGTCGGTCCGGGAGCCGCCTGGCCCGAGACGGGCGCCTGGCGCGGCAGCGGCTCTCCGGTTCGGCCGCGGACCCGACCAGCGTACCACGCGGGATGCCATGGCTGCTGCCTTCGAAAGCAGGGGCCGGTTCCGGTTGCTCTCGGCTCCGCCGCTGGAGGATCATGCGCGCGTGAGCCGCCGATTCGGAGCGATCCGCCAGAACGGGTTCGTCGTGCGCGACGTCGAGGCCGCGATGCGGCACTGGAGTGAGGTGCTCGGCGTCGGCCCTTTCTTCTACTTCGAGCGGGTGCCGATCGAAGACTTCCGCTATCGGGGCGAAGCCTCGCCGCTGGAAGCGTCGATTGCGCTCGCGAACTCGGGGCCGCTCCAGATCGAGCTGATCCAGCAGCGCAACGGCGCCCCGTCGATGTATCGCGACTTCCTGGACGCGGGCCGCGAGGGACTCCAGCACGTGGCGTACTGGACCGAGCACTTCGACGGCGATCTCGAGCGCCTGCAAGCAGAGGGATTCCGGGTCGGCCAGTCGGGCCGGATCGGTGATGGCGGGCGCTTCGTCTACTACGAGACGGAAGGACACCCGGGGACGGTCGTGGAGCTCTCCGAGGTGAGCGGACCCAAGGGCCGCTTCTTCGCCCACGTCGCCCTGCAGGCGTCGGGCTGGGACGGCACCGATCCGGTGCGCAGGCTCGTCACTGCACCGCCGCCACCAGACCGGGCAGGATCTCGCTGATCGAGCCGCGCAGCACCGCGTCGGCGAGATCGTCCATCTCGGTCGGCAGGTCGTTGAGGATCACGACCCGAGCACCCGCGCTCTTCGCGATCGGCACGACACCGGCAATCGGGTAGACGGCGAGCGTGGTGCCGACGGCGAGCAGCAGGTCGCAGCTCTGTGCCGCGCGCTCCGCGCGGCGCAAGTCGTCCATCACCAGGCTCTGTCCGAACGAGATCGTCGCCGACTTGAGGATCCCGCCGCAGCTCCGGCAGGCAGGATCCTGCTCACCGGCGCGCACGCGCGCGAGCGCTCGCTCCATCGGCGCGCGCTCGTCGCACTCCATGCACATCACCTCGCGCATCGTTCCGTGGATCTCGACGATTGCCGCGGGCGAGCTCCCGGCCTTCTGGTGCAGGCCGTCGACGTTCTGCGTGATCAACGTATCGAGCTTTCCGCGCCGTTCGAGGTCGACGAGGGCGCGGTGGCCGGGGTTGGGCTCGAGGTTCCAGTCGCCCATCTCGAGGCGCGTGCGCCAGGCGCGCATGCGCACCTCGGGTTCGGCCATGTAGTGGCTGATCGTGGCCATCTTCTCGGCCTCGGGATTCACCGTCCAC
>CAZPNB010000263.1:0-8440 GCA_964587305.1 uncultured Spirochaetales bacterium
CGAGCAGCTCGCGCGCAGCGACTTTGCGCGGCTGCGCTTCGGGGTGGGGCGGCCCGCCGACGGGCAGGAGACCAGCGACCACGTCCTCGAGCCCTTCTCGGCCGCGGAGCAGGCGCTGCTGCCGGCCCGAATCGAGCGCGCCGCGCGCGCGGTCGACGCGGCGCTGCGGCAGGGCGTCGCGGCGGCGATGAACGAGTGGAATCGCGACCCGGACGCGGAATCGCCAGACGACGGGTAACTGGGCGGCGCGAAGCGGTTACGCTGCGGGCGCGATGAACGACTCCCCGAAGCGTGGCTTCGTCAACCTGCTGCAGCAGTTCTCGATCCCGCTGTTGGCGGGCGTCGCAGCGGCGATGGCCGCCGCGAACCTGGCTCCCGACTGGTACCACCACGCCGTGCACTGGAAACCGTTCGCTGGCGCGGCACTGCTGGGCCACCCGCTCGATCTCCATTACCTGGTGAACGACATCTTCATGGTCTTCTTCTTCGGCATCGCAGCGAAGGAGATCACCGAGGCGTGCCTTCCGGGCGGCGACCTGAATCCGCCGGCCAAGGCGATGAACCCGCTGATTTCGACGCTCGGTGGCGTGATCGGTCCGGTCGCAGTCTTCTTCTCGGGTCTCTGGCTGCTGTTCGCACTCGGCGTCTACGAGCGCGGCGTCGACGACTGGGCGGCGCTCGCGCGCGGCTGGGGCGTCCCGACCGCCACCGACATCGCGCTGGCCTGGCTCACGGCGCGCGCAGTGTTCGGCACCGGACACCCAGCGATCAACTTCCTGTTGCTGCTCGCGATAGTCGACGATGCGATCGGCCTGGCGATCATCGCGGTGTTCTACGGCGATCCGCACCACCCCGCCCAGCCCGCGTTCCTGGGTCTCGCGGCGCTCGGGATGGGAATCGCGTTCGCGATGCGGCGTCTGGGCGTCAAGAGCTGGGTGCCCTACATCGCGCTGGGAGGTCCGCTCGCCTGGGCCGGACTCTCGATGGCCCGCATGCATCCGGCTCTCTCGCTCGTCTTGATCGTGCCGTTCCTGCCCGGGCCGCGACGCGACGTCGGCCTGTTCGTCGACGTGGACGAGGTCGATCAGGTTGGCGAGGCGCGCGCGCGTGACCTCCATCTAGAGCACTCCCCGCTCCACCAGTTCGAGCATCAGCTCAAGCTCTTCGTCGACCTGGGCCTGTTCTTTTTCGCGTTCACGCAGGCGGGTGTCGCGCTGTCCGACGTCGGCCCGATGACGTGGCTGATCCTCGGCTCGCTGGTGATCGGCAAGACCGCCGGCATCGCGTTGTTCGGCTGGGGCGGCCGCGCGCTCGGCTTCCCGCTGCCGGATCGGATGGGCCTCCGCGAGCTGATTCTGGCCGGCTACATCGCCGCGCTCGGGCTGACGGTCGCGCTGTTCGTCGCATCGGCGGCGTTCGTCGACCCGGTGCTGCTCGGCCAGGGCAAGATGGGCGCGCTGCTGTCGGGCTTCGTCGGGCTCTCCGCGGTGGCGGTCGCTCGGATTGTCCGTCTACAAGGTCAATAGATTAGAGATAATTCATTGTTATTGTCTGATTGACAGGTCTATTTACCGGCCGTTACGCTCAGATTCGTGCAGATCGAGTGGGAACGGAACGCGGTGACCGGCGGGGGTCCGGTCTATCAGCAGATCGCCGAGGCGGTGCGTGCGGCGATCGCGCGCCAGCGCCTCGGGTCCGGTGAGCGGCTCCCGGCGATCCGCGACCTCGCTCAGCAGCTCGGCGTGCACCGCGACACGGTGGCCACCGCGTACGAGGCGCTGGCCGCAGACGGCGTGATCGAGTCGGCGGTCGGGCGCGGAACCTTCGTGGCCGAGGGCGAGCGCTTCGGCCCGCGCGAGGCCGCTCCGTTCGCGCCCGCGCTGTCGCCACTGGTCGAGCGGCTGCTCGAGTTCGAGCGCGCGCGGCCGCGCTTCGGCAGCTCCCGCGACGCGGTCGCAATGCACGCGCTGATCCCCGACCCGTCGCTCTACCCGGCTGAGTCGTTCCGGCGCGCGCTCAACCGCGCGCTTTCGCGCGGTGGGCCGGAGCTCTTGCTCTACGGCAGCCCGCAGGGTGACGCGGGGCTGCGTGAAGTGCTCGCGGCGCGGATGAGCGACGTGGCGCTGCCCGTCACCGCCGACGAGCTCGTGCTATGTCACGGTGCCAGCCAGGGCATCGCGCTGGCGCTGCGCCTGTTCTGCGCGCCGGGTGACACCGTCGCGCTCGAGGAGCCCACCTACAACAATGTGCTAGGCGCCTCCATCGCACTGGGGCTGCGCACCGCGGCGGTGCCGATGCGCGAGGACGGAGTCGACCTCGCGCAGCTCGCGTCGACGCTCGCGCGGCCCGACGTGAAGGCCTTCTACACGATCCCGACCTTCCACAACCCGATGGGCACCACGACCGGCCTCGCACATCGCCACGCACTGCTCGACGTCGCGCGAAGCCAAGGCGTGCCGGTGATCGAGGACGGCTACGAGATGGACCTGCGCTTCGCGGGCGCGCCGGTCCCGCCGCTGGCCGGTCTCGACGCCGGCGGCCTGGTGGTCCACCTGTTCTCGTTCTCGAAGTCGCTGTTCCCGGGCGCGCGCGTCGGCGCGGTGTCGGCGCGCGGGCGCCTCCGCGAGGCACTGCTCGCGCTCAAGCAGGCCAGCGACCTCTCCGACGCGTTGCCGCTGCAGGCCGCGCTCGCCGAGTTCGTCTCCAGCGGCGAATACGACCGGCACCTCGGGCGATTGCGCCGCGTGCTTCGCGGCCGGCGCGACGCGCTGCTCGAAGCGCTGGCTGAGCACATGCCGGAAGGCGCGCACTGGACGAATCCGGAGGGCGGCTACCAGGTGTGGCTCGAGCTGCCCGGCGTGGTGGATACCCGCGACCTGCTCGCCGACGCGGTCGCGGCCGGCGTACTGTTCGCGCCCGGCTCGCAGTTCTTCCACGACGGCCGGCCGTCGAACGGCCTGCGGCTCGCGTTCGCAATGGCCGACGAGGACGCGCTGCGGCGTGGCGTCGAGCGGCTGGCGCACGTGATCGCCGCACATCGCAGCAACGGCGCCGCGGCGAACGCGCGCGTGCATGTTTAATACCGAGGAGAACGAAATGACCCACTCCAACGGAAACGGCGACGAACGCCGCGACGCGCAGTCCTTCGAGATCAAGGTCGGGCTCGCGGAGATGCTCAAGGGCGGCGTGATCATGGACGTCACCACGCCCGACCAGGCGAAGCTCGCCGAGGAGGCGGGAGCCGCCGCAGTGATGGCCCTCGAGCGCGTGCCTGCCGACATTCGCAAAGAGGGCGGCGTCGCGCGCATGTGCAGCATCGAGGTGATCGAGGGCATCCAGCGCACGGTCTCGATCCCGGTGATGGCGAAGGTGCGGATCGGTCACTTCCTCGAGGCGCGCGTGCTCGAGTCGCTCGGCGTCGACTTCATCGACGAGAGCGAGGTGCTGACCCCCGCCGACGAGGAGCACCACGTCGCGAAGCGCGACTTCCGCTCGCCGTTCGTGTGTGGCGCGCGCAATCTCGGCGAGGCGCTGCGGCGGATCGGCGAGGGCGCCGCGATGATCCGCACCAAGGGCGAAGCGGGCAGCGGAAACATCGTCGAGGCGGTGCGCCACCTGCGCGCGGTGACCGGCGAGATCCGCGCGCTCGCGGCGCTTCGTGCCGAAGAGGTGGCCGCGCGCGCGAAGGAGCTGCAGGCGCCGTTCGAGCTGGTCAACGCGGTGGCGCGCGAAGGGCGACTGCCGGTACCGAACTTCGCGGCCGGCGGCATCGCGACGCCCGCCGACGCGGCGCTGTGCATGGCGCTCGGCGCCGAGGCGGTGTTTGTCGGCTCGGGCATCTTCAAGAGCGAGGACCCTGCGGCGCGCGCGCGCGCGGTGGTGCGCGCGACCACGCACTGGAACGACCCCGACGAGGTGCTCGCGGCGAGCCGCGGCCTCGCAGCCGCGATGCCCGGCATCGAGATGGCGAAGCTCGCGGAGCACGAGCGGCTCGCGAATCGGGGCTGGTGAGCGATGAGCACGGTGCGCGTCGGCATTCTCGCGATCCAGGGCGACGTCGAGGCACACGCGAAGGCCGTGAATCGCGCCGGTGCCGAGGCGGTCACCGTGCGGCGCGTGAAGGAGCTCGACGGGCTCGACGCGCTGATCCTGCCCGGCGGCGAGAGCACGACGATCGCGAAGGGCCTCGAGCGTCTCGCGCTGTACGAGCCGCTCGAGGCGTTCGCGCGCGCCGGGCGCCCGGTGCTAGGCACGTGCGCGGGCGCGATCCTGCTCGCGCGCGAGGTCGAGAACCACCCGGTGCGCAGCCTGAGCCTCCTCGACGTGATCGCGACGCGCAATGCGTACGGCACCCAGGTCGACTCGTTCGCCGCACCCGCAGAGGACGGGCCCTGGGCCGGCATGCGCTGCGTGTTCATCCGCGCGCCGCGCCTGCGCCGCCCGGGCGTCGACGTCGAGGTGCTGGCCCGCCATGACGGGTGGCCGGTCGCCGTGCGGCAGGCAAACGTCTGGGCCACGACCTTCCACCCCGAGCTGACCGGCGATCTCCGGGTGCACGCCGCGCTGATCGATGCCGCCAGGTAGTCCGGGTTTTCGCTTCCCCTGGGATCTGGCGTCCTGATGGAAGCGCGCCGCTCGAGGGTTCGTGGTCGAAAGCGAACCTGAGGAAATGCGCGCGCGAATCGCTGGCCTGCTCGCTGTCGTTGTCGCCGGTCTGTTTATTTCCTCGGCGTGTGCGCGTCCGGATCGCGTGGACCCCGAGATGCAGCCGGCGGCCGCGGAGCAGGATTGGCTGGGACAGGCGCAGCGCCACTTATCCAAGCGCGAGTACCGCGCCAGCGAGAACGGCGAGGGTCTCCAGGCGCCCAACCGCGCCCACAACCTGCGTACCTACTTCGAGTCGACCGGGGTCCGCGTGCACGACCGCACGGCGGGAGGAAGCCCGGAGCTGCTGCGTCTGTCGCTCGCAGGGGTGGGCCGTGGCGATTCGCTCGTGTCCGTGGCTCCCGGTGAAGCAGTCGTCGCGCACGAGAGCCGAGTCGAGATCCGTCGCCCGGGGCTCGTCGAGTGGTACGTGAACTCCGAGGCGGGCCTCGAGCAGGGCTTCACGCTCGAAGAGCGTCCGGCGGGCGATGGACCGCTGGTGGTTCGCGGTCGAGCTGACGGCCAGCCATCCGGACGGCACCGGGCGCGTGAAGGCCGAGCTCGAGGCGTGTCGGCCGGGCGTCCCGTTCGGCGACGCGAGCTGCACCAGCGCGCTGACGCCGAGTTGGGTACTGGTGAACGGCGCGGCACCGGACGTTCTACTGTCCCACACCTTCGCCGGCCTCACGCCCGACACACTCTACCGCTGGCGCACGCGCGTGCTGCACGCTCCGCCTACCGGAGCCGTGCCATCGGAGCCGGCCCACGGCCCGTGGCGCCACCTCGGCGCGCAGGCGGTCGAGGCCGACCTGCGCCTGCCCGAGCCGGGTCTCGCGCTCTCGCTCGCAAGCGGCATCACACTGCTGATCGTGCTCGCGCGTCGGCGCACTGCAACTGGATTCAAATCCTGTTGAGGATTCCGACGGGAGTTCCTGGAATTCGACCATATCGAGGCCTGGGCCAAGACGAGGGCGCACCCGATCGATGGCATCACCCTGCGCTGCCGCGCGCACAACCAGCAGCGTGCGCGCATCGACTTCGGGGAGCCGCACCTGGCGCGATTCCACCGACGCAGCGGCGACGACCCGCCGTCAACTGGATTTGAATCCAGTTCACAGCAAGCCAGCGGCGATGAAGTCTCGCCTCCAAGTATGTGACTGCGCGTGGCCCGCGGTGGGCTAGCGATCGAAGCGCCTCGGGCGACGACGCGTGTGGTAGACCGCGAGCACGTCGATGAAGTTCTCGCGGATCGTGTAGAAGACGCCGTACGGAAAGCGATCGAGGCGTGCACGGCGCACACCGCTGTGTTGAACAGCGTAGGCCTCGGGGTGACGCGCGATCCGGACTAGACACGCATGCACGGCGAGCAGATACGCGTCACCGAGGCCCTCGGTTCGCGATTCGTACCAGGCGTAGGCCTCTTCAATGTCGAGCCCGGCGCGGCGCCGGACTCGGAGCGGCAGCGTCACCGCGGGCGATGCCGGATGCGCTCGCGCACCTCCTCCCAGGGCGAGCCACCCGTGGGATCAGCGTCCGCTTCGGCCAGCCGCCGTTCGAGATCCTCGCGCTGCTCGGCGGTCAGCGCGAGCGCTTCGTCGCCTTCGGCGATGCTGTCCCAGAGCTCTTCGACCAGCTCCAACCTCTCAGCAGCAGAGAGCTTCATGAGCTGCTCGCGAAGGGCGCTCGTCATGCCGACGAGTCTGACTCCGACCTTCTGATGCGGCAAGCAAGACAGCATCGAGGGGGGAAGCGTGCGGGCGCGTGCGGGTCGGCTGGTGTCGGCCCTCGGGCTCTGCTAACGGTTGCGCCCCCGAGCGGCCCGCGGTGGGCCGCCCGCTTTTCGTTCCTCGGCCCGCGCCGCGCCACCGGGCGGCAACTTGGGCCCGGTCACCCGGAACTGCTTCCGGACGCCGTCCAGGAGGGATCTTGCGCGAGTACGAGTTCACGTTCGTCGTCCAGCCGGAGATCTCCGACGACAGGGTCCAGGCGATCTCCCAGCGCTTCGAGGGCATCCTCGCGAGCCATGCCTCGGAGAAGCTCTTCTACGAAGACTGGGGCCGCCGGCGCCTCGCCTACGAGATCCGCAACTTCCAGAAGGGCCACTACCAGGTCCTGCACTTCCTGTCCGACGGGAAGGTGATCCCCGAGCTCGAGCGCTCCGCCCGGCTCGATGACTCGATCCTCCGCTTCCTGACCGTGCTGGCCAACGACGACGTCACCGACGTCGAGGGACGCCGCGCGGAGGCGGTCAAGCTCGAGGAAGAGCGCGTCAAGCGCGCCGCCGAGAAGTCGGTGCGCGACGCCGAGGACGCCGCGCGCGCCGCCGAAGAGGCGGAGCGGGCGAGCGACGAGGCACGCGGGGCGGACGATGACGACGACGATCGGGACGACGTCGCCGCCGACGCGGACGACAACCGGGAACCGGACCAGGACCGAGACCGGGACGAGGAGTAGCGGCCGATGGCCAACGTGAAGCTGATCCTCGTGGAGTCGATCCACAGTCTCGGCGAGGCGGGCGATCTGGTCAGCGTGAAGCCCGGCTTCGCGCGCAACTATCTGCTCCCGCAGGGCAAGGCGATGCTGGCCACCGAGTCGCGCGTGAAGGAGCTCGAGCACAAGCGCCGGATCGCCGAAGAGAAGGCAGCGCGCGAGCTGAAAGATCTCCAGGCCGTCAAGAAACAACTCGAGGCGCTGCGGATCGAGATCGGCGCGCGTGCCGGCGAGAGCGGCAAGCTGTTCGGGTCGGTCACCACGTCGCAGATCGCCGAGCGCGTCGAGGCCACGGGGCTCGCGATCGACCGCCGCCGGATCGACCTGCGCGAGCCGATCAAGGAAGTGGGCGAGCACAAGGTCGCGGTGCGGCTCCTGCGCGAGCTGGTCGCGGAGCTCACCGTCGTGGTCATCGCCGAGGGCGGGCCGTCCCCCGAGGACGAGCCGACCGTCGAAGAGCCGGACGAAGGGCGCGGCCGGCGCAGTCGGCGTCGTGACGACGATGACGATGACGACGACGAGCGCGGTGCTTCCGACGACGAGGCTGCCACCCGCGACTGAGACTCTGGTAAGATGGCGGTCCGCTCACACCGAACAGGGGGGGGTGCGGTGGCGCGGTCATCGAGAGCAGGTTCGCGCGCGGAGGGCGACGGATCCGACCGATCCGATGGCAGCGGTGTGATCGGCCGCGTTCCGCCTCACGATCTCGAGGCCGAGAAGGCCGTGCTGTCGGCGCTCCTGATCGACAACACCGCGATCCACTCGGTGCTGAACGAGGTCGGGCCCGACGACTTCTATCACCCGTCGCACCAGCAGATCTACAAGGCGATGCTCGCGCTCCAGGACGAGAACGAGCCGGTCGATCTGCACACTCTCTCCGACCACCTGAACGCCACCAAGAAGCTCGATCGCGTCGGCGGGCTCGTGTTCCTCGCCGAGCTCTCCGACTACGAGGCCACCGCGGCCAACATCGTGCACCACGCGCGGATCGTGCGCGACAAAGCGGTCAAGCGGAACCTGATCCGCGTCGCCACCGAGATCACCGAGGCGACCTTCGAGCAGTCCGAGCGCGCCGACCAGCTGCTCGACGCTGCGGAGTCGAAGATCTTCGAGCTCGGACAGGCGGAGGCCCGCACCACCTTCACGCCGCTCGACCGCGGGCTCCACGAAGCGATGGACCACGTCGACATGCTGATGCGGAGCAGCGGCGAGCTGACCGGCGTGGCGACCGGCTACAAGGACCTCGACGCCGACACCGGCGGGCTCCAGCGCGGCGAGCTGGTGATCATCGCGTCGCGCCCCAGCA
>CAZPNB010000264.1:0-4046 GCA_964587305.1 uncultured Spirochaetales bacterium
TCGAGCGCGTCGACGACCATGTGGATGTCGGCGCTGTTCTTGCCGCTGGCCTTGGATTGCGGGATATCCACCAGCTCGACGCCCTGGGTGTGGAACTCGCGCACGGCGTCGCGGTAGTTGCCCCAGTCGCAGTAGGCGCGCTTGTAGACGATGCGCCCCTTCTCGAGCAGGCGGCGCAGCACGAGGTCGATCGCAAACGAGCCCTTGCGCATCCGGCGCACGCCGATGGCGAGGTTCTCGTAGTCGACGAAGACGGCGATCAGCGGTTCGTCGGCCAACCGTTCAGTCGCCCTGATCGTCTTTGGGTTCGTCGGTGACCAGACCGTAGCCCGCCAGATCGTCGTAGGTGGCCACAGACCGCTCGGAAGAGACTCCCTCGCGGGCGGCGCGCTTCTCGCGCTTCGCGGCGGCCTTCTCCGCTTTCTTCAGCTCGCGCTGGCGCTTGAGGACGGCGGTCTTGCTCTTTCTCGCCATGGGCGATCTCCGGTGGAGGAAGAAACCGGGCGGGGAGCCCGTATCCTAACGCGGCTGCGCCGCCCGCACACTACGGGTCGGTCGGGTCTCCGAAGATCGGACGGGGGATCTGCCCGCCCTCGCGCTGGGCCTGCCGGACCGCGCGGATCAGCTGGAGCGCGCGCGACAGGAAGATCACGCCGAGTAGCACGTTGATCACCAGGAAGATCGCGTTGATCGAGAACGCGTAGGCGATCAGCGCGTCCCGGTCCCCGAACTCGTCGAACAGGGCCGCCCAGGTCAGCTCGCGGGTGCCGAAGTTTCCCAGCGTGGGGATCAGGAAGGCGAGGTAGACGAGCGGCAGCCGAGCGGCGATCGCGGTCCAATCGATCGACACGCCGAACGCGCGGGAGGCCAGCCATTGGATCTGCACGTCGAAGACCGCCAGGACTGCGAAGCCCGCGATGAAGGGCGCGATCTCGCGCGGCGGGAACCGCTCGAGCCAGGCAGCGACCGGCGCGAGCCGACGAGACTGGAGCCGACCCGAGCGCACCAATACGACGCCCACACAGCCCGCCGCCACCACGCTCCACATCGCAGCGGCCACGATCGCCACGCTCGGCACCGCGCCGGCGCCCCCCGGCTGGAACGGCAGCGCGATCGTCATCTGCACCAGCATCACGAAGAAATGGCTGACGACCGGAACCAGCGCCGAAGCGACCACCGCGTCGAGGCGACCTCCGCACAGCTGCACCAGTCCGAGCACGTAGGCCGCGTCCGAGAGCGGGTTACTGACGGCGCGCGCCAGCTCCGAACCGCCGCGGATCGCGAACACCGACGCGATCGGCACGTGGACGACGAAGCGGCGCAGCGCCACGGCCGACATCCACGTCCAGATCGCGAAGAACGCCAGGCGATCCGCCGCCGCGTAGAGCAGGAAGGGCGGCACGTCGGCCCTGCGCAGCGCCGCCAGCAGCCGATCCCATTGGGTGGCGTAACCGAACACGTAGAAGAGCAGCCCCGCCGACACCACCCACGGCAGCACACCGCGCCATCGCTTGTCCGGACCCGTCATCGCGTGATTCTTCTTCGTGAGGACGGGCTCGCCGTGGCGGAGCTCCGAAGGCGGGGACCTCAGGAGGCGTGGGCGAGATCGACCGGATCGGTATCGAGGTTCGGAGTGGCGTAGCGGGGCAACGCTTCGTAGAGGCTCATCACCGTGCGCGCATCCAGCTCGCCGTCCGACGGGATGCCCCGGTTCTGCTGGAAGAGGGAGACGGCATTTCGAGTCGCCTCGTCGAAGCGTCCCTGGACCTCGGCAGTGTAGAAGCCGAGCTCGGCGAGCGCACTCTGCAGCCAGGCGACCGCATCGCCGGTGGCGCCGAGAGCCAGGCCGTCGGGTAGCGCTTCGAAGTTGCGCCAGACCGCGTACACCTCGCCATCGAGGCGGCGCATCAGGTCGCCGGTCGAGGTGCGCAGCGTGGCGCCGTGCACGACACCCTCGAGGTAGGCGTGATCGCCCGAGAGCCTTCGCAGCAGCGCGAGGTGGGCGGTGCCCGCCACATCGCGCAACGACACGATCGCCGGCGTCGCCGCGGCTCGCAGCGCCGGCAGCTCGGGCACGAGCGGCATCAGCTCGAGCCGTTGGCTCGCGAGCCGAGCGCGCAGCTCGCTCCACTCCAGCTCCGGTTCGCTGACCGCCGAGAGCCCCCACGTCGCGAGGACGGCATCGAGGGTTGCGGCGATGCCCTCAGCCGGGGTGCGCAGGTCGAGATACGGTTCGACCTCGCCATCCAACACGAGCGTGGAGGGAGGCGACGCCACCGCAGCGGCGGGTCCGGGCGCAGCGACCGCTGTCGACGGGTTCGACCCCTTGGCCGTCGCCGCGGCTCCGTCGTCGCTCGCGAGGTTGCCCACGAGAGCGGTCAGCGCCGCGACGAGCAGCAGCGCGCCTGCGGCGCCGATTCCGAGCCAGGCGCGTCGCCAGAGGCGTCTCGGCCGCGCCGGGCGCAGCTCCACCGCGGCCCGCAGCACCAGGCGGCGATCGATCTGCGCCTTCTGGTCGGCATAGCCGGCGAGCAGCGCCCGGTCACAGAGCAGGTTGATCACCCGTGGCACGCCGCCGCTCAGCTGGTGCACGGTGCGCAGCGCTGGGTCGGTGAAGATCGGCCGTTCCAACGCGCCGGCCACGCGCAGCCGGTGGCGGACGTACTCGCGCGTCTCCTCGGCGTCCAGCGGCCCCAGATGCCACCACACGCTGATCCGCTGCCGCAGCTGGCGCAGCTCCCGGGTCTCGAGCTTCTGATCGAGTTCCGGTTGGCCGAGCAGCACGATCTGGAGCAGCTTCGAGGTCTCGGTTTCGAGATTCGACAGCAGGCGGAGCTGCTCGAGGGTTTCCGTGGACAGGTTCTGCGCCTCGTCCACGATCAAGAGCGCCCGGCGCCCCTCGCCGCGCTGCTCGAGCAGGAACGAGTTCAGGACGTCCGTCAGCTCGGGACGCGACTCCCCGAAAGTCGAGAGCCCGAACTCCCCGTTCACCGCCTTCAACAGCTCGAGCGGCGTGAGCGTCGGGTTGAACAGGAAGGCCACCTCCGACTCGTTGCCGAGCCGCCGTAGCAGCGTCCGGCACAGCGTCGTCTTCCCGGTGCCGACCTCGCCGGTGATCGCCATGAACCCCTCGCCCTGCTCGATGCCGTAGACGAGGTGGCCCAGTACCTCCCGATGGGATCCGGAGAGGTAGAGGAAGCGGGGATCGGGGCTGAGCGAGAAGGGTTTCTCGCGGAAGCCGTAGTAGGGGGTGTACATCCGGCGCCTCTGACGCCCGCGCGGCGACGGTGAGGAACACCGACTCTAGCAATTGATGGGAATGGACTTCGCGGGATATCCGGCTCGGAAGCGATGGGAAACCTTCTCGGCAACGCGCTGCCGGAAGTTCGCGCGGCCCCGCGGGAGAGGACCGCGTCGACCGCGATGGATCGCGTACCTTTCCTCGCCGGGAGGGATCCATGTCGATCGACGACTCCACAAAGCTCATCCTCGAGCACGTCGGTGCCGCGATGGCGGCCGCCGCAACCCCCTTCCCGCTGGTCGACATCGCCGCCGTCACGGCGATCCAGGTCGCGCTGGTGCGGCGCCTGGCCCGCAGCTACGGGGTCCCGTACGACGCCGTGCTCGGGCGCGCCGCGGTGCTGGCGGTTGCAGGGGCCTCGATGGCGCGCTTGGGAGCCAGCGCGGTGAAGGCGATCCCGGGCGGTGGCTCGCTGCTCGGCAGCGCCATGCAGGCCGCGCTGTCCGGGGCCTCGACGTATGCGCTCGGCGAGGTGTATCGCGAGCATTTCGCGCGCAGCGGATCGCTCGCCGCGTTCGACAGCGAGGCGTTGCGCTCGCGCTACCGAGAGGCGGTGGAGCGCGGCCGACGGGTCGCCCGCACGCTCCGCCGCACGATGCGCGACGAGGAAATCGATTTGGACGAGCGCCGCGCGACCCGCGAGCGCCTGGAGCGTCTGCGTCGCACGGGTGTGCTGACCCAGGCGGAGTTCGAGCGCCTGGTAGAGCCCGACGCGCACTAGCTCGTTCGACTTCGCTCGCCTGCG
>CAZPNB010000265.1:0-2789 GCA_964587305.1 uncultured Spirochaetales bacterium
CACGCTCGAGGCGCACCACAGGAACCTCGCCAAGGACCTCACGAGGGATCCGTCGGCGCTGCGTTAGAGACGAGACGGGAGACGCGCGTGGAGACGCTTCGCACCGAGACGGCCGACGGCGTGCGCGAGATCGTGCTGTGCCGCGCCGACGCCTACAACACGATCACCCCAGCGCTCCGCGACGAGCTCGCCGCTGCGATCGACGCCGCCGACGCGGACCGCGACGTGCGGGTGATCCTGCTGCGCGCCGAGGGGCGGGCGTTCTGCGCCGGCTACGCGCTCGATTGGGGAACGGCGGGTCAGGCCCGCGAACAGAGCGCCGGAGAGCGAGCCTGGGACTCGGTGGCCGACATGCGCATGATCGGGAGCTTCGTCGACACGTACATGAAGCTCTGGTACGCGCGGAAGCCGACGCTCGCCGCCGTACAGGGCTGGTGTATCGGCGGCGGCACGGACATGGTGCTATGCGCGGACCTGATCGTGGCCGGCGAGGGCGCGTCGTTCGGCTATCCGCCGTCGCGGGTCTGGGGCACTCCGACCACCGCGATGTGGGTGTATCGGATGGGTCTCGAGCGGGCGAAGCGCTATCTGCTGACCGGCGACGAGATTCCGGCGCGCACGGCCGCGGAGATCGGGCTGGTGCTCGAGGTCGTGCCCGACGCTGCGCTCGAAGCGCACACCCGCGCGCTGGCGCGCCGGATCGCGCGGGTGCCCACCACGCAGCTCGTGATGCTGAAGCTCTTGTGCAACCAGACCGTCGAGAACATGGGCTTCGCGTCGAGCCGCACGCTGGGCACGCTGTTCGACGGCATCGCGCGCCACACCCAGGAAGGCCTGGATTTCGTGCGCCGTTCCGAGGACGTGGGCTTCCGCCAGGCGGTCCGCGAGCGCGACGACCCGTTCGGCGACTACGGCAGCCGGCGGCGCTAGCCAGCTAGACCGTAGGGCGGATTGGACCATAGGCCGTAATCCGCCAACTCGGGGCATGGGCGAAGAGGCGGATTACGCTCCGCTAATCCGCCCTACCCGTCGGCGATCTTCTTCTTGCGGTCCATCCAGCCGCGGATCATGTCCTTGAAGTGCAGCGGGTTGTAGATGTCCTCTTCGTAGGCCCACTTCAGGTGGCCGGCGTACTTGAGCAGCGTGAAGTTGTAAGCCTGGTGCAGGCTGCCGTCGCCGGGGTCGACCATCCGGTTCCACACCTGCGCGATGATCCAGCCGCGCTCCTCGTCGATCGTGTACCACTCGATCGGGAAGTACTTCATCTCGCAGTTGATCGGCTGGGACATCGCCCCGCTGATCCACTTGCGGATCGCCTCGCGCCCGCCGAGCGTGCCGTAGTGATGCTCGATGTAGGTGGCGTCCTCGGTGAACTGCTCGGCCCAGGCGTCCCAGTTGCCGCTGGTGCCCGCCTCGAGCGCCAGGCGCTGGTAGTTCTCGAACGCTTCCTCGAGCTCGGCGCGGCTCCACTTGCCCATCGGTAGCGATCCTCGCGGTTAGGGGGGTGAGACCCGACCACGATACGCGAAAGACTAGATCGGCGCGATGCTCGCGCCGATCGCCACCACCTCGGTCGGGTTCATGCCCAGCGCGCCGCGCTGGCCGAAGTAGGCCGCGACCCCGTCCTGCACGATGGGCAGGAAGGTGCTGCCGCCGGCGAGCAACACGACGTCGACGTCGGCGGGCTTCATCTTCGCCTGGCGCAGCGCAGCGTCGCACGCGGCGAACGAGCGCTGGATCAGCTCGCGGCACTGCACGTCGAGCAGCTTGCGCGTCAGGACGATCGGCTCGTCGGGCGCCGGACACTCCGGGTCGACCTGGCCGAGGATGAACTCGACGCTCTCTTCCGTCGACAGCGCGATCTTCGCCAGCTCGCATTCCGACAGCACGCGGTCGTAGACCTCGGAATAGCTCGCGAGATCCCAGTTGTGCTTCTCGATCACCGAGTTCCGCACCCAGCCGGCGAGGCGTTGGTCGACGTCGTCGCCGCCCAGCATCAGGTCGCTGGTGTGCGCCACCAGCGCAGCGGCGCCCGAAGTGCAATCCACCACGGCGCAGTCGAAGGTTCCGCCGCCGAGGTCGTAGATGAATGCGCGCTCGCAGCGGGTGCCGCACGCGATGTAGGCATGGGCCGTCGCGAGCGGCTCCTCGAGCAGGCTCACCTTGCCCAGGCCCGCCTTGGCGGCGGCTTCAGCCGTCGCCTGCCGCTGTTGCGGCGCAAAGCTCGCGGGCACCCCGATCGCGACGGGCGCGTCCTTCGGGTCGATGCCGGTCCGCGTGATCAGCGCGTCGAGCACGTGGGTGGCCACCTCCACCGGCGTGACCAGCCCGGCCCGGGTACGGAACGCGGGCCAGCCGCCGTCGATCTCCTCGACCTGGAGCGGATAGCGCTCGCGAAAGTTCCGCGTCTCGTGGGAGTCGAAGCGCCGGCCGATGATCCGCTTCGAGGAGAACAGCGTGTTGTTGCCGTCGATCGCGCGGCGGCGGCGCGCGAGCTCGCCCACCTGGAGCCGTCCGTTCGGCAGGAAGGCCACCACCGAAGGCAGCGTCGGGCAGCCGTCCTCGCGCACCGGGCATGCACGCCCGCCGCGCGCCGCGACGGCGTTGCTGGTTCCCAGGTCGATCCCGATTCGATGCACTCAGGCCTCCTGCGCGCGTCGCGTCGGATCACGACGCAGGTAGATCGCCAGGCGCTCGTGCGATTCCTTCTCCATCACGGTCGCTTCGAGGTCGTAATGGAGATTGGCCTCATCGTGCCGTCCGCGGACGATGTAGTTCAAGCGCACCAG
>CAZPNB010000266.1:0-2688 GCA_964587305.1 uncultured Spirochaetales bacterium
CGAAGCCGAGCGAAGGGCGGCAGGGTGGGCCAGCGGAGACTGTGGCCGGGCGCCCGGCGGGGCATACTCCGGCGATGCTACGCCCCGTCGTTCTCGCGCTGACCGTTCTCACCGGCTTCACCGGCCTCGCGTACGAAGTCACCTGGCAGAAGTATCTCGGCATCCTGCTGGGGGCGCATAGTGAGGCCACCGCATCGGTGTTAGGCCTCTTTCTCGGAGGTCTCTCGCTTGGATACTGGGCTTTCGGTGCGCTGACGCGCTCGCTGGTCCTGCGCGGGCGGCGCAGCGGCCGTCCGGCTCCGCTGCTCGCGGTCTACGGAGGCGTGGAGGCCGGCATCGGCCTCTACTGCGTGCTGTTTCCGTCGATCTTCCCGCTGGTGCGCAGCGCGTCGGTCTGGCTTCCGACCGGCAGCGGCGCGCTCGGATTCGCGGTGGACGTCCTGTTGGCGGCCGTGCTGATCGTCCCGCCGGCGACGCTGATGGGTGGCACGATCCCGATCCTCACCCAGGCGCTGGCGCGGAACCTCTCCGATGCGACGCGGCTGCACGCGCTCGTCTACGCCTGCAACACCGCCGGCGCGTTCGCCGGAGCGCTCGCGACCGGCTTCTTCCTGATCCACTGGCTCGGTCTCGAAGGGATCCTGCACGCGATGGGTCTGGTGAACCTCGCGGTCGGGTGCGTGTTCGCGCTGCTGGGGCTCCGGCGCCGCGAGCTCGTCGCGCTGGAATCCGGCGATGCGCCACCGCCGCGAGCCGGAATCTTCGCCGTCTACGGCACCGTCGCGCTGCTCGTCGGCTTCGCGATGATGGTCCTGCAGACGATCGTGATCCGGATCGGCGGCCTCGCGTTCGGATCGTCGGAGTACACGTTCTCGATGGTCGTGGCGGTGTTCGTGCTGTGCATCGCGCTCGGCAGCGCCGCGGTCTCCGCGCTCCCGCGCATCGGACGGCATCTGCTGGTGATCGCGCTGTGGGGCCTGGGGCTCTTGTTCACGGGGCTCTACTTCCTGCTCGAGACGGCACCCTACTGGGCCCATGTGCTGCGGGTGATGTTCCAGAACATCGACGAAGCCTTCTACCCGTTCCAGATCGCCGTCTTCGGGTGCGTGCTGCTCGTGATCGGGCCCGCAGTCGTGCTCTCGGGCGCGATGCTCCCGCTGCTCTTTCATACGCTGCGGCGCGAGGTCGGAGATCTCGGGTCGCAGGCGGGACGCCTGTACAGCGTGAACACCGTCGGATCGCTGCTCGGCGCGTTGATCGGCGGCTACGCGCTGCTGTTCTGGCTCGACCTGCACCACGTGTACCGGATCGCTGTCGGTGCGCTCGTGCTGGCGGCGGTGATCACCACGCTGCACCAGGTTCCGCGGATCCGTTTCGCCGGTGCAGCGGCGCTGTTGATCGCCGCATTCCTCGCCATCGACCAGCTTCCGCCGTGGCGAGCGGCCTACCTGATGGCCGGCACGTTTCGCGAGCGGCAACCCCGGGACTGGACCTTCGACGGGCCGTCGGTGCTGAATGTCCGGCAAGCGGCGTTTACGTTCCACGACGACGACCCGAACAGCTCGGTCGCAGTCCAGTCGTTCGGGTCTGGAGAATCGCTGACGCGCAGCATCCTCGTCAACGGAAAGTCCGACGGAAATTCGCTCGGAGATTACCCGACGATGGCGCTCGCCGCGCTGGTACCCGCGCTGTTCGCCGAACGCGCAGAGCATGCGTTCGTGATCGGCTTCGGAACCGGCGTCACGGCGGGCGAGCTGGCGGCGCTCGACGAGATCGAGAGCGTGACCGTCGCGGAGATCTCGCCGGCCGTGATCGAAGCGGCGCCGCTGTTCGACTTCGCGAACCACGGCGTGTCGACGCACCCGAAGGTCCGAGTCGTGCGCAGCGACGCCTATCGGGCGCTCTTGAAGGGCCGGCGCAGCTATGACGTCATCGTCTCGGAGCCGAGCAACCCGTGGGTCACCGGCGTCGAGATGCTCTATTCGCGCGAGTTCCTCGCGGAAGCGCGTGACCGACTGACCCCGCGCGGGGTCTATGGCCAGTGGTTTCATCTCTACGAGACGAACCCGGAGGCGGTCGAGCTCGTGCTGAGGACCTACGCGACGGTCTTCGATCACGTGGCCGTCTGGTCGATCAATTGGGTCGACTTGCTGCTGCTGGGCTTCCGCGACGGAGATTCTGCGCTCGACCTCGCCCGTCTCGAGCGCCGCATGCAGGGTGCGGATTTTCGAGCGGGCTTCGCACGGCTCGAGATCGGAGACCTCCCGAGCCTGCTGGCGCACGAGACGCTTCCGCTCGGCGTGGCGCACGCCGCGGCGCTCGACGGCCCCGTCCACTCCCTCTACCACCCGCGGCTCAGCTTCGAGGCCGGACGCGGCTTCTTCGTCGGCGGCAAGGGCAGGCTGCCGTTCACCGGCTACGGGGAGGCCGCCGAGATCGGCGCCGCGAACTCGCTGTTGGCGCGCTACCTCGCGAGTTCGAACAGGGAGACTCTCGAACATCTCCGCGAGGAGATCGCGTGGCGGGCCTGCTCTCGGCAGCTCCCTGGCTGTGGGGCGCTGGTGGCCGGCTGGTCGCGCGCGCAGCCGACATCCGAGGTCTTCCAGAGGCTCATCGCGGGCTTGCAGCGGCTGCATGGACCCCGATTCGTGCGCAAGCTCGGAAGCCTCTTCGACGCGTCGCCGCCGA
>CAZPNB010000267.1:0-4948 GCA_964587305.1 uncultured Spirochaetales bacterium
CTTGTCGAACTCGGCCGGGTCGATGTCGATGTGGATCTTGACGGCGTCGGTGCAGAACTCGGAGAGCTTGCCGGTGATGCGGTCGTCCCAGCGCGCGCCAATCGCCATGATCAGGTCGCAGTCGGCGACCGCCTTGTTTGCGTACGCGGTGCCGTGCATGCCCAGCATCCCGAGGTGCAGCGGGTGGCGCTCGTCGACCGCGCCCTTGCCGAGCAGCGTGTTGACGACCGGCGCGCGCAGCTTCTCGGCGAGCGTCGTGACCGCCTTGCCCGCGTCGGCGATCACCGCGCCGTGGCCGACGTAGAGCAGCGGCCGCCGGCTCTCCGAGAGCAATCGCGCTGCCTCCGCGATCGCGGCCGGATCGCCGCGACTCGGCACGCTGTAGCCGGGCAGGTCGAGCTTGTCGGTGAACGGCGCCGGGCAGGGGGCCTGGCCGATGTCCTTCGGCAGATCGATCAGCACCGGGCCGGGCCGGCCGGTGGTGGCGACGTGGAACGCCTCGCGCACGATGCGCGGGATGTCCGCGCCGTCCTTGACCAGGTAGGAATGCTTGACGACCGGGTAGGTGATGCCCGTGACGTCGGCCTCCTGGAACGCGTCCTTGCCGAGCATCGGCGAAATCGTCTGGCCGCAGATCACGATGATCGGTGCCGAGTCCATCAGCGCGGTCAGCAGACCGGTGACGGTGTTGGTCGCGCCGGGGCCCGAAGTCACCAGCACCACGCCGGGCTTGCCGGTCGAGCGCGCATAGCCGTCAGCCATGTGGGTGGCGCCCTGCTCGTGCCGCACGAGCACCAGCTGGATCTTCGAATCGACCAGCGCGTCGAAGATCGGCATCGCCGCGCCGCCTGAGAGTCCGAAGATGTACTCGACGCCCTCGCGCTCCAGGCACTGGATCAGCTTTTCCCCGCCGGTAGGTATTTTGTGCTCCATCTCGACCCTCCAAGACGATGACTTCGATGTAGAAGTCTCCGGATCGACCTTCCGGATAAGCGTCGCGAAGCGCTCTTCTACCGGGAAATGCCTGATCCCGTCCGCATCTGTGAATCCAGATGGGCAGTGTAGGAGCTAAACGTCGTTTCGCACCACAAAATTGAGGTCCGAAGAGATTATCGGAGTAGATTGTGTGGGACCGAGATCGAAAAGGCGATTTATCCCCGTGGGAAATCATCGATTCTGTCAAATCTGAGCGCAAAATCGAGCGAGACGGTTCTCTCGCCTCACGGATAGCGAGCCGCGAGCCACGTCGCGACGCGTTCGAGCGCGCCGCGGCGGTGGCCTTCGAGGTAGTGGGGCGCGCCCGGTAGCGCGTCGTAGGTCACATCGTCGCTGCCCGCCGCGTCGCGGATCTCGAGTGCCTGGCGCACCCGGATCTCGGTGTCCGCGGTCGGGTGCAGGATCAACGTCGGCACCTTCACGTGCGGCAGCGTGTCGGCCAGCCGGGCGCGCGACGACAACCCCGACCAGGTCGAGAGCCAGCCGCGCGCCGTCATCGTGCGCGCGAGACCCCCGCGGCCGTAGTTCGCGTCGAGCGGATCCGGGAACGCGAATAGCGAGCCCAGCGGACGGTCGTCGGGGTCGATGCTCGGATCGAGGTAGGCCGGGTCGGCGAGCGTCCGATAGATCGTGAGGTAGCGCGCGCTGACGCTGCGCTGGCGCCAGTAGCGCCACTCGGCGGGCTGCGCGGTGCGATCGATCGCCGCTGCCTGCGCGTGCGCGCGGCGCGCGCTGTCGAGCGAGCCGCGAGCGATCGCGTCGATCCGCGCGACGCGGTCGCGCTGCGCGGCGCGATAGCGGGCGAGCCAGTCGCGATCGTACGAGCAGGGCTCGGGCCACGGTCGCCAGCCGTTGGCCGGATCGTACATGTCGAGCAGGGACACGACCGAGTCCGGATCGCCCTCGTCGGCGACCGACGGGTCGATCACCTGGAGCATGAAGACGCCCTCGCCCGGGTGAGCGGCGATGCCGATCCAGCCGTCACCGCACTGTGTCTCCCGCTGCGCGAGCGCCATCAGCGACCCGCCGCCGCTGTTGCCGAGCAGCACTACCGCCTGCGCGCCGCGGCGGCGCAGCTCGGCCACCGCGGTCGCGACGTCGGTCACGCATGCCTCGTGCAGGCAGTCGGTGTCGTTGTTCAGGTAGCGGGTGGCGAAGCCGAACACGGCATAGCCGGCCGCCGCCAGCAGCGGGCACGCGTAGTGCACCGAGAAGTCGCCGCGCGGGTGGGCGAGCGCGACGGCCGTCTTCCACGACTGCCCGGCCGGCGGCGTCCACAGGATTCCTCGCACGAGCGCGCCGTCGGCCGTTACCAGGCGCACGGACTCGCGGCGCACCGCGACGCCCGGATCGTCCTCGGGCAGCGGCCAGTAACCGAACCCGAGCGGACGCGACGCGCCGAGGGCGTGGGGCATGACTTTTCCGATCTCCGCTCGGCTCCGCCTCGCTGCGCGCGGCAGACCGCTTGCCGCACGCTAGCGCGTGAAATGCGCCAGCGTCTCGACGTGATCGGTGAACGGGAACAGCGCGTAGGCTTCGAGCGCGCGCAGGCGGAGTCCGGTGTACTCCTGCAGCGCCGCGGCCTGGACGAGGAAGGCGTCGAGGCCGCAGCTGATCCACACGAGATCTTGCGGCGGCATCGCGCACAGCGCCTCGTGCAGCGCGGTGTCGAGGCCCTTTCGCGGTGGGTCGAGCAGCACCGCGTCGGCGTCTTCGAGCAGGCCGATCTGGTCTGCCGCCGGCCCGGCGCGCACCACCGCACGCGCTCGCTCGGCCTCGGGGCGCCGCGCGATCCCGCGCGCGAGGCCGTCGAGCGCCGCCTCACTCACCTCGTTGAACGTCACTCGTTCGGCCCGGCGCAGCAGGCCCATCCCGACGGGTCCGCAGCCCGCGTGGAACTCGACGACGCGCGCCGCGTCCGGAACACAGGCCTGTGCGCGGCGCGCGATCCGTTCGGCGAGCGCCGGCTGACTCTGCCCGAACGCGCCCGGCGGGAACGCGATCTCGCAGCCTCCCACCTCGTCCCAGACGACCTCGGGACCGGCGAGGTGCCGCCACGCCGGTCCGAGAATCGCGTTGCCGCGCTCGGGGTTTCCGTTCCACCACAGGCTGTGGAGCTCGAGGCCGAGGTCGCGCTGGAGCGGACCCGCGGGATGCGCGACCGGGCCGGGCAGCGCCGCGTTCTCCACCAGCACGAGCTGTGCGCTCTGCGAGCGCCGCTCGACCACCACCTGGATCGCGCGCAGCGCGCCACGGTGCGGCCGCTCCGCGTAGCTCTCGACGCCGGCGTCACGCGCGGCGATCCGCACCGCCGCCGCCACCCGGTTGATCAGCGGGTGATGGATCCGACACTGCGGAATGTCGACGATCCGATGCGACCCCTCCTGGAAGATGCCGACCTTCGGCGTTCGCGTGCGGCCGCGCACCGAGAGGCGGGCCCGATGCCGGCTCGCGAAGCCCGAGGCGTCGATCACCGTCGGCTCGGGGAGACCCGCCGCCACGGCGAACGAACGCAGCGCCGCCAGCGCGCGCGGGGCGATCCCAGGCTCGCCATAGCGGGGGCACCCGGGACAGGGCGGCCGATGCGGGCAGGGCGGGGCGCTCATGTAGAGCGCAGCATGCCACGGGCGAAGATGCAGGACGAGAGAGGTCGCTCCCCGAGTGCCTCGTGCGGCCTCGCCGGGTCGGACAGCGGACCGCGATCAGCCCCGTCCTCGGGCTGCGCTCTCAGCGATCTACCCGGTTTTGACACGTTAGGTATTCGTTAGTTATACTTGATTCATTCTAGAACACCGCTAGAATCAAGATCGTGCGCGGCGCCTCGAGACAGCTGGCTCTGGAGTTCCGGACTCACGGTGGATTGCGTGCGGGCGCCGGACGGAAGCCCGCATCGTCACGACCGCCGATCCATCACGTGAAGCGCCCGACCGTACCTCCGCACTGCCCTTCCCACGTGACGTTGCGCGTGCGACGCGACGTCCCCTCGCTACGCAATCGCCGCTTCGTGTCGGAGTTTCAGGTCAGCCTGCGCGAGGCCTGCGAGCGCGGAGAGTTCCGCGTCTGCCAATACTCGATTCAGCGCGACCATCTGCACCTGGTGGTGGAGGCCGCCGGGAAGGTGGCGTTGGCGCGCGGGATGAAGTCCGTCGCAGCGCGGCTGGCGCGGGCCGTGAATCGCGTGTTCCGTCGAAAGGGACCCGTCCTGTTCGGCCGCTACCACCTGCACGTGCTGCGGACCCCGCGCGAGGTCCGCCACGCGCTGGCCTACGTGCTCTTGAACGTGCGAAAGCACTGGCGGCAGCGGAGCGGCGTGGCGCCGCCGATTCGGCTCGATGTCGCGTCGTCGGGGGCATGGTTCGACGGATGGAAACGGCCGCCGCCTTCGAGCGAAGCTCCACCGCCGAGCGCGGTCGCTCCGCCGCGCTCGTGGCTGCTGCGCAAGGGATGGCGGGAACACGGGTTGGTGGATCCAGGAGAGACGCCGGGTGCAGTGCGGAGGCCGCAACCACGCGCGCGCTGAGGCTTCCGCCGCACCGATCGCGCGGGGCTGCCGACCGGCGGCCGCTCGATGGCTCTTCCTCGTTTCAGTTCCGAGGTGTCAACACCTTTCGGACATAGTTCGGCCTAGCCTCAGCACGGAGCGCAATCGAGCGGGCGAGAGTTTGCAAGGCGCGCCATCTTCTCGAGACGAGAGATGCATGAGCCACACCCCGAAGGCATCGCCGACGTTGATCGGCCCTGGACCCGATTGGGAAGCGACGGCCTACCTGAGCTTCCCTCGCGACCAGTGGGTCGCCTACATCTTCGGATACAAGCGAGCCGCCGAGATCCTTTGAGCTTGCCCCGGTTTCGCGGACACCTCGGATCGCACGGAAGTGCGGTAGGAGTGTGTCATGGGGAGAAGGAAGCGACGAGGGTTCTCGAGGGAGTACAAGGCGGAGGTCGTGGAGCT
>CAZPNB010000268.1:0-10995 GCA_964587305.1 uncultured Spirochaetales bacterium
CCGCCACCAGCAGCGTGTAGGGGTCGACGTGGTCGAGCGGGACGCCGGCGTCGGTGTGGAAGCGGTCGAGGATGCGCCCGATGCGCCGAGCCTTCTCCGCGCGCTTCACGTACCGGTCGCCGCGCCGCTCGTCGCCTCCTCGACGCGCGCCATGTACGCGACCAGGCTCGGCCGCTGCCCCAGGAGCAGCGCAGCGCCGGGGATCGAGTCGTTGCGCATCGTGAACAGCATCGCGTACACGCTGAGGTCGGCCATGCTGAGCCGGTTGGCGTAGAAGAACGGCCGCGCGCCGAGGAAGTTCACCAGGTCGTCGAGGCGCAGTCCGAGCTCGCGCTGGAGCCCGGTGAGCGGGCGCTCCCAGGTGCCCCCCGCGCGCAGCCACGCGCCGAAGCGGCGCAGCGGGCCGCTCTTGGGTTCCTCCTCCGGCGGAGGGATCGCCCGGTCGCTCGCGAGCGGCAGCGTCATGCCCTGGCCGATCATCCGCCGATACTTCATGAAGTACCAGAGGAACGATTCGTCGGCCCAATCTTCGAGCTGGCGCTGCTGGCTCGCGACCATCGGATCCGGCGCGAGCAGCGGCGGGTCGGGATAGCGCGCGTCGAGCGCGAACAGGATCCGCGTGGAGTCCTCGATGCTCTCGCCGTCGATGTCGATCACCGGCGGCATCCCGCTCTTCGGATTCCAGCGCTGATAGTCTTCGGGCGTAGTCGGCTCGATGAGCTCGAACGGGAGCTGCTTGTAGAGCAGCGCGCGCCGAACCTTTTCGGTGTAGGGAGTCCGCGCGGGTCCGTAGAGGGTGATCATCGCTGCTGGCGGCGGCCTCGTTCCTGGATGCCGGCGCGCCGCGCGGCGACCGCGTCGACCGTCACGCCGGCGAGGTGTTCCCGGGACAGGCGCTGCTCGAGCGCCATGCCGTCGGCAAACGTGCCCGCGTAGCCGCGGTCGATCATCTGTTTGTAGCGGCGCAGCGACGGCAGGTCGCACGAGAGCATGTCGAGCGCGAGCTGGCGACAGGCCGGCAAGAGCTCGCCGGCGGGCACCACGCGGTTCACCAGCCCCCAGCGCTCCGCCTGCTCGGCGCCGATGAAGTTGCCGGTGAAGGAGATCTCCTTCGCGCGACCGATCCCGATCAGGCGCGGCAGCTTCTGGCTGAGCCCCCAGCCCGGCACGATCCCGACGCGCGCGTGGGTGTCGGCGAACACCGCGTCCTCGCTCGCGATCAAGAGGTCGCACGCGAGCGCGAGCTCGAAGCCCCCGGTGATCGCGTGTCCGTTCACCGCGCCGATCAGCGGCGCGCCGAAGTCGTGGATCGCCCCGAGCATGTCGTAGTCGGCGGCGCCCGAGCTCTCGAGCCGGCCGCTCGACAGCTCCTTCAGGTCGATTCCGGCCGAGAACGCGCGCCCCGCACCGGTCAGGATCGCGACCCGCACCTCGGCGTCGATCGCGAGCGAGCGAAAGGTGCGCTCGATCGCGAGCCGCAGCTCGCCATTGAGCGCGTTCAGCGCTTCGGGGCGGTTCAGCGTGATCGTGGCGATCCCGCCGGACTTCTCGACGAGCAGTACGTACATTGGAACCCGGTGAGGGCGCCGAGCATACCCGACCGCGCGGCGGCGGGCTGCGAAGTAGGCGACAGTCCCGTCCGATCTTCGCTCGGCTTCGCCTCGCTGCGCGCCAGACGGCTTGCGTGGGCAGGATGACGCGGCGATCAGAGATCAGCGATCATCGGACGGTGGCGGCGAGCAGCGACAGCTATCGGCGGATCTACGCCGTGGTGCGGCGGATTCCGCGGGGCCGCGTCGCCAGCTACGGGCAAGTCGCGACGCTCGCCGGCCTCGGCGGCCACGCGCGCCAGGTGGGCTATGCGATGCACGCTCTCGGCCCCGACGACGACGTGCCGTGGCACCGCGTGCTCAACGCGCAGGGCCGCGTGAGCGCCCGCACAGATCCTGGCGGCGACCAGATCCAGCGCCAGCTCCTCGAGCGCGAGGGGGTTCGCTTCGACGCCGCCGGGCGCGCCAACCTAGCGCGCTTCGAATGGAAGCCGCGGCGCACACCTTGACCTTCGCCGGCACTCAGGCATCGTCCCGCGCGTGAGCGGCATGCCGGAGCGCCTCCCGTTCCAGATGCTCGCGGGCTTGCTCGGGGGCCTGCTGCTCGGGACGATTGCTCACGCGCTCTTCGCCGGCTCGCCCGCGGTCGACGCGCTGGTCCGCTACGCGATCGAGCCCGCCGGCCGGATCTTCCTGCGGCTCTTGTTCGTGCTGGTGATCCCGCTGATCCTCGCAGCACTCGCGCTCTCGATCGCGGACCTCGGCGATCTGCGCCGGCTGGGCCGGATCGGCGCGAAGACGCTGGCCTATACCGTGGCCGTCTCGACGATCGCGGTCGCGATCGGCGTCGGCCTGGTGAACGCGCTCGAGCCCGGCGTGGGGCTCGACCCCGAGCTGCGCGCGCGGCTCGGCGAAGGTGCCGTGCCGCCGGCTGCGGCGAGCGCAGCCGGGCGCAGCGGGGTCGACTTCCTGATCAACCTGGTGCCGTCGAACGCGGTGAAAGCGATGGCCGAGGGCGACATGCTCGCGGTGATGGTATTCGCGATCCTGCTCGGGCTCGGCATCGCCTCGACGCGCACCGAGCCCGCGCGCCGGCTCGAGGAGGCGCTGCGCGGCCTCCAGGACGTGACGATGCAGCTGCTCGGGCTGGTGATCCGGCTGGCACCGCTCGGCGTCGCGTGTCTGGTGTTCACGCTGGCCTGGCGCCTGGGTCTGGATGTGTTCGTCAAGCTCGCGGCCTATGTCGGGGTGGTGCTCGCCGGGCTCGCGCTGCAGCAGTTCGTGGTGTACTCGGCGTCGGTAGCGTGGCTCGGCGGCATGAGCCCGCGGTACTTCTTCCGCGCGACGCGCGCCGCCACGGTCACCGCGTTCTCCACCGCGTCGAGCAATGCAACGCTGCCGACCGCGCTCTGGGTGGCCGAGCACGAGCTGCACCTTCCGACGCACGTGAGCCGCTTCGTGCTCACGCTCGGATCGACGGCGAACCAGAACGGCACGGCGCTGTTCGAGGGCGTCACGGTGCTGTTCCTGGCGCAATTCTTCGGCGTCGAGCTCACGCTTGGCCAGCAGCTGACCACCGCCTTCATCTGCGTGCTCGGCGGGATCGGCACGGCCGGTGTTCCTGCCGGCTCGCTGCCGGTGATCGCGATGATCCTCGGTATGATCGGCGTGCCGGTCGAGGGGATCGGTATCGTGCTCGGCGTGGATCGCTTCCTCGACATGTGCCGGACCGCGGTGAACGTCACCGGCGACCTGGCGGCAGCGGTCGTGGTTTCGCGCGGCGAGGCCGCTGACCCGGTCGCATAGCGACGTTCGGGAGGGCGTGATGGAGTGGTGGCAGGCCGCGCTGCTCGGGCTGGTCGAGGGGATCACCGAGTATCTGCCGATCTCATCGACCGGCCATCTGATCCTCGCGTCGTCGCTGCTCGGCCTCGGTGGGCCCGAGCAGCAGAGTGCGCTGGCCGCGTTCGAGGTGGCGATCCAGGGCGGCGCGATCCTGGCGGTGCTCGGCCTCTACGCTCGGCGCGTCGCACAGATGGCGCGTGGCCTGGTCGGGCGCGACCCGGCGGGCCTGCGCCTGTTGGGTCGCGTGGCGCTCGCCTTCGTCCCCGCGGCGCTGCTGGGCCCGCTGCTCGACGACGTCATCGAGCAGCATCTGTTCCGGCCGGTCCCGGTGCTCGCCGCGCTGTTCGCGGGCGGGCTGTGGATGATCTGGCTCGACCGCGGGCGCGCTCCGGCGCAGGGCAACCCGCTCGAGTCGCTGACGGCCCGCGCAGCGCTCGCGATCGGCCTGTTCCAGTGCGCCGCGATGTGGCCCGGAACATCGCGCTCGATGATGACGATCGCCGGCGGCGTGCTACTCGGCCTTCGCGCGCGCGACGCGGCGGAGTTCTCGTTCCTGCTCGGTGTCCCGACGCTCGGCGCCGCCTGTGGATACAAGCTGCTGCAGAACCTGCTGCACGCACAGCAGCATGGAACGCCGAACCTGTTCGAGACGCTGGGCGTCGGCGCTACCGCGCTCGGCTTCGCGGTCGCCGCGCTGTCGGCCGCCGTCGCGGTGCGCTGGCTGGTGGGCTTTCTCGAGCGCCGCGGGCTCGCGCCGTTCGGCTGGTACCGGATCGCGCTCAGCCTCGTGCTGGGGTTGCTGCTCTGGATCGGGGCGGTTGAGCTCGCTTAAGGCCGCAGCAGCACCTTGCCGGTCGTCGCGCGGCCCTCGAGCGCACGGTGCGCGTCCGCTGCCTGCGCGAGCGGGTACTCCGCGCCGATTCGCACGTGGAGCCGACCAGCGGCGATCGCATCGAGCACCGCGCCGGCACGCAGCTCGAGCTCGGCGCGGTCCTGGGTGTAGTGGGCGAGCGACGGCCGTGTCACGAACAGCGAGCCCATCGCGTTCAATCGGCCGAGATCGAACGGCGGAACTGGACCCGAGGACTGCCCGAACAACACCAGCAACCCGCGCGGCCGCAGGCAAGCGAGACTGCCCTCGAAGGTGGAGCGGCCGACCGAGTCGTAGACGACGTCGACTCCGCGGCCGCGCGTCCGCTCGCGCACCTCGGGCGCGAACTCGCGCTCGCTGTAGCGGATCACGTGGTCCGCTCCCGCCGACCGGGCGAGCGCCTCCTTCTCTACCGTCGAGCAGGTGCCGAAGACCGTCGCACCGGCCGCCTTCAGGAGCTGCACGAGCAGAAGCCCCGCGCCGCCCGCTGCTGCGTGCACCAGCGCGACGTCGCCGGGCCGGGTGTCGCGCACGCCGTGCACGAGATAGTGGGCGGTCATCCCCTGGAGCATCGCCGCCGCTGCGACTGCGTCGTCGACCGAGCCGGGCACGCGCACGACCCCGGCCGCCGGCGCGAGCACGCCACTCGCGTAGGATCCTGGAACCGAAGACCACGCGACGCGATCACCCTCGGAGAATCCGCGAACGTCGGGCCCGACGGCTTCGACAAGGCCCGCCCCCTCGAGGCCCGCGACGAACGGAAGCGGCCGCGGGTAGAGGCCGGTGCGGAAGTAGACGTCGATGTAGTTCACGCCGCAGGCGCGGGTGCGGATGCGCAGCTGGCTGGAGCCGGGGCCAGCCAGCTCTCGTTCTTCGAGACGAAGGACCTCGGGCCCGCCGGTCTCGCCGACGACGATCGCGTGGATCTTCACGATGTCTGCTCCTCACCGGCGCGCGCAGAATCGGGCTCGGCATAGCGGCGCTGTTCCGCGTCGTAGGCGTCGAAGCCGACGACCGCTTGCAGCTCGGCGAACGGCAGCAGGTCGGCCGGGGTCTCGCCGCGGCGCAGGTTCTCGAGCGCGCGCTGCATCGCGCGGGTGGCCGACGAGAGCAGCGTGAGCGGATACGCGGCGATCCGATAACCGAGCGCCGCGAGCGCATCGGGCGCCAGCAGCGGTGTATCGCCGCCCTCGACCAAGTTCGCCATCTGCGGAAGCGCAGAGGCCGAGCACACCTGCTCCATCTCGCGCGCGTCGCGCGGCGCTTCGACGAAGAGCAGGTCCGCGCCGGCGTCCGCGAATGCGCGCGCGCGCCACAGCGCCTCGTCGAGGCCGTCGGTGGCCCGCGCATCGGTGCGCGCCATCACCAGAATATCTGCACCGTCCTCGCGCGCGTCGACGGCGGCGCGAATCCGGGTGAGCGCCTCCGCGCGGCCGACGACTTGCTTGCCGCGCGTGTGACCACAGCGCTTCGGCGCCCGCTGGTCCTCGATCATCACGCACGCGAAGCCGGCGCGCGCGTAGCCCGCGACGGTGCGCTTCACGTTGATCGCGTTGCCGTAGCCGGTGTCGCCGTCGCCGATCACCGGGATGCCGACCGCGCTGCAGATGTTGCGCCCCTGGTCGAGCATCTCGCCGTACGAGATCAGCCCGGTGTCGGGCAGCCCGATCCGGGAGGCCGACACCGCGAACCCGCTCATGAAGGTGAGCGCGAAGCCGGCCCGCTCGATCAGGCGAGCGGAGTGGGCGTCGAAGCAGCAGGGCATCACGTGCAGGCCGGGCCGCTCGAGCAGGCGGCGCAGCGCGGCTGCGCTCAACGGGGGGAACCCGACATCGGGCGCAGTGTATCACCCGAGCCCGTCGCGGTACGCCCGCTCCGGCCGGTCGAAGGCCGCGGGCGGCTGTTCTATTCTGCCTCGCCTTCGGCCCTTCCCATCTGGAGACCCCCCATGCGCGAAGCCGTGATCGTCGAAGCCGTCCGCACCCCGATCGGGCGCGGCAAGCCCGGTGTGGGCGACCTCTCGACCTATCACCCGGGCACACTGCTCGGCATGGTGCAGGATGCGCTCATCGAGCGGGCCGGGGTCGACCCCGCCGAGATCGAGCAGGTGGTCGGGGGGTGCGTCACCCAGGCCGGCGAGCAGTCGAACAACATCACGCGCGTGGCCTGGCTGAACCGCAACAAGGGCTGGCGCACCGGCGGCACCACCGTCGACACGCAGTGCGGCTCCGGCCAGCAGGCCAACCACATCATCTCCGCGTTCATCCGCGCCGGCTCGATCGACGCCGGCATCTCGTGCGGCGTCGAGGTGATGAGCCACGTCGGTCTCGGCGCGAACGTGATCCATGGTCCGGGCTACTTCCAGCCGCCCGAGTGGGCCTGGGACACCGCGCAAGACCAGTTCACCCACGCCGAGCGGATCGCGCAGAATCGCGGCATCACGCGCGAGGACGTCGATCGCTTCGCGCTCGAGTCGCAACAGCGGGCGCAGCGCGCGCGCGACGAAGGTCGCTTCGCGCGCGAGATCCTGCCGATCGACGTGCCGGTACTCGGCGCCGACGGCAAGCCCACCGGCACGACGAAGCGCGTTGCGCAGGACCAGGGCATCCGCCCGAGCACGCTCGAGGGCCTCGCCAAGCTCGCGCCGGTGAGGGAGGGCGGTATCCACACCCCCGGCAACTCCTCGCAGATCTCCGACGGCGCCGCGGCGGTGCTGTGGATGTCGGCGGAGAAGGCGCGCGAGCTCGGTCTGCGACCGCGCGCGCGGATCGTCGCCGGCGTCGTCGTCGGCACCGACCCCTACTACCTGCTCGACGGTCCGATCGACGCCACGGTGGAGATCGAGCGCAAGACCGGCATGAAGGTGAGCGACTTCGACCTGGTCGAGATCAACGAGGCGTTCGCGTCGGTGGTGCTCTCGTGGGCGGTGGTGTTCGAACCCGACATGGCGAAAGTCAACGTGAACGGCGGCGCGATCGCGCTCGGGCATCCGGTGGGCGCCACCGGCTCGCGGCTGATCGTCACCGCGCTGCACGAGCTCGAGCGCCGCGACGCGACCACCGCGTTCATCACGATGTGCTGCGGCTCGTCGGTCGGCACCGGAACCGTGATCGAGCGGCTGTCGTAGTCGCGCTTCGCCGGCGCAGGAGAAAGTAAATGGGTTCACTGGATGGGAAGGTCGCGATCATCACCGGCGCCGCGAACGGTCTCGGCCGATCGCACGCGCTCGAGCTCGCCCGCCAGGGCGCGCGCATCGTCGTGAACGATCTCGGCACCACCGCCGACGGCAAGGGCCGCGCCGAGAGCGCGGCGCGCGCGGTGGTCGAGGAGATCGAGACGCTGGGCGGCGAGGCGGTGCCCCACTTCGGCGACGTCGCCGACTGGAACGACGCCCAGGCGCTGATCCGAACCGCCGTCGATGCGTTCGGCGACCTGAACGTGCTGATCTGCAACGCCGGCTTCACGCGTGACTCGGTCATCTTCAACATGAGCGAGGCGGACTTCGACAACGTCGTGCGCGTGCACCTCAAGGGCCACTTCGCCCCGATGAAGTTCGCCGCGATATATTGGCGCGAGAAGTCGAAGGCCGACGGCGGCCCGGTCTACGCGCGCGTGATCAGCACCGCGTCCGAATCTTTCCTGTTCGGGACGCCGGGGCAGCCAAACTACGCCGCGGCCAAGGCCGGCATCGTGTCGCTCACGATGGGGACCGCGAAGGTACTGCTCAAATACGGCGGCACGGCCAACGTGGTGATGCCCCGGGCGCGCACCCGGCTGACGCTATCGGGTCCGTTCGGCGCGATGTTCGAGGCGCCGCCCGAAGGCTTCGACAACATGAACCCGGCGAACAGCTCACCGCTGTTCGCGTACCTGGCCAGCCCCGCCGCCGCAAACATCACCGCGCAGCTCTTCATCGTCTGGGGCAAGCAGGTGGTGGTGATGGCGCGCCCCGCCCACGACGAGGTCTTCGACAACGACGAGGCATGGACGGTAGAAGGCCTGCATCGCCATCTCGGCCCGCACTTCAAGAAGCAGCGGCCGATCGTCGACGGCTACCCGATGCCCGAGGTGTAGACCCTCCGCGCCCTCCCCCCAATTCCACGGCCTTGTCAGCAGACTCCCGGTCATGTTATGAGCAGGGGGACGTTCGAGGCCGCTTCCTCGAGCGACCCAGGGAGGTTCCAATGGAGCCGGTCGCCATCGTCGCCGCGCTGGTGCTGATCGAATACATGGTGATCGTCTGGCTCACCGGTCAGGCGCGCGGCCGCTATGGGGTCGCGGCTCCCGCCATGACCGGCCATCCGATCTTCGAACGCTGGTTGCGGGTGCAGGCCAACACCGTGGAGCAGCTGGTGATCTTCTTCCCCGGCCTGTGGCTCTTCTCGGTGTACGTGAACGGAAACGCCGCAGCAGGCCTCGGGCTGGTGTTCCTGGTCGGACGCGCGCTGTTCGCGCGGGGCTACGTCGCCGACCCCGCGCGGCGCGGGCCTGGGTTCATCTTGACGTTCATCCCGAATGCCGTCCTGGTCCTCGGCGGCCTGATCGGCGCGATCGTCGACCTTCTTGGATGACCCCCGGGGGGGCACCGGCAGATCCGGCGCAGAATCACGGCAACAGTCGACCTGTTTCCTGCGCCGATGCCACCCACGGATATAATTTCGGCGCCACAACTCGGAGCGAAAAGAAACAGTGAGCAGCAAGAACGCGAAACTGAACTCCTGGGTCGCCGAGATCGAGTCCCTCTGCCAACCCGACCGCGTGCAGTGGTGCGATGGATCGCAGGCGGAGTACGACGAGATGGTGCGCCTCATGGTCGCGAGCGGCACCGCGCGCAAGCTCACCGCGCGGCCGAACAGCTACCTCGTCTGGTCCGACCCGGCTGACGTGGCCCGCGTCGAAGACCGCACCTTCATCTGCTCCGAGGCGCAGCAGGATGCCGGTCCGACCAACAACTGGCGCAACCCGGCGCAGATGAAGAAGACCCTTCACGACCTGTTCGCGGGCTCGATGAAGGGTCGCACGCTCTACGTGATCCCCTTCAGCATGGGCCCGATCGGCTCGCCGATCGCCCACATCGGCGTTCAGCTCAGCGACTCGCCCTACGTCGTCGCGAACATGCACATCATGACGCGCGTCGGCCGCAAAGTGATCGACGCGCTGGGCGACGGCGCCTTCGTCCCCTGCCTGCACTCGGTCGGCGCGCCGCTCGAGCCGGGTCAGACCGACGTACCGTGGCCGTGCAACGCGGACAATAAATACATCGTGCACTTCCCGGAGACGCGCGAGATCTGGTCGTTTGGTTCGGGTTACGGCGGGAACGCGCTGCTCGGCAAGAAGTGCTTTGCGCTGCGCATCGCGTCGGTGATGGCCCGCGACGAAGGCTGGCTGGCCGAGCACATGCTGATCCTCAAGCTCACCTCGCCGGCAGGCGTGTCGCGCTATCTGGCGGCGGCGTTCCCGAGCGCCTGTGGCAAGACCAACCTGGCGATGCTGACGCCGACGATCCCCGGCTGGAGGGTCGAGTGCGTCGGCGACGACATCTGCTGGATGAAGTTCGGCGCCGACGGCCGGCTCTACGCGATCAACCCCGAGGCCGGCTTCTTCGGCGTGGCTCCAGGCACGAGCATGAAGTCGAACCCGAACGCGATGAAGTCGTTCACCGAGAACGCCATCTTCACCAACGTCGCGCTGACGCCCAGCGGCGACGTCTGGTGGGAGGAGATGACAAAGGAGATCCCGGCGCGTCTCACCGATTGGCACGGCGAGCCGTGGACCCCTGCGAAGGGCAAGCCGGCCGCGCACCCGAACGCGCGCTTCACCGCGCCCGCCCGGCAGTGCCCGGTGATCGCCCCCGAATGGGAGGATCCTTCGGGCGTTCCGATCAGCGCGATCCTGTTCGGCGGCCGCCGCGCCACCGTCGTGCCGCTGGTCAACGAAGCGCGCGACTGGCAGCACGGCACGTTCCTCGGGTCGATCATCTCGAGCGAGAAGACCGCCGCCGCCGCTGGCGTGGTCGGCGAGCTGCGCCGCGACCCGATGGCGATGCTGCCGTTCTGCGGATACAACATGGGCGACTACTGGAACCACTGGCTCGAGATCGGCCGACGCGCGGGCGCGGTGCTGCCGAAGATCTACTACGTCAACTGGTTCCGGAAGAGCGACGGCGGCGACTTCCTGTGGCCCGGCTTCGGCGAGAACGGCCGCGTACTCGAGTGGGTGTTCGAGCGCTGCGAGGGCACCGCAAAGGCGATCGAGACGCCGATCGGCAACCTGCCGGGAGGCGGCGCCCTCAACCTCGAAGGCCTCGAGATCGGTGACGAGGAACTGGCGCAGCTCTTGCGCGTCGACGTCGACGGCTGGCTCTCCGAGCTCCCGCTGATCCGCGAATACTACCAGCAGTTCGGCGACCGCCTGCCGCAGGAGCTGGTACACGAGCTCGACGCGATGCGCGAGCGCCTGGAAGCGGCGAAGGGCTGAGTCAGACGGGCTGGCCGTGCTCCTCGTCCACGAGCTCCACGAGGTTCGCGGCCGCGAGGAGGACGCGTTCGAAGACGCGGTGCGCACGCGCTGGCTGCCGGTGCTCGCGCGCGACCCCGATGCGCGCCTGCTCTACTTCCTCAAGCACGCGCACGGTTCGGGGGCGTCCTACCGCGTGGTGACGATCACCGCGCTGCGCGACGCCGCCGCCTGGGGGCGCACCGCAGAGCGCATCGATGCCGGGGATCTGCG
>CAZPNB010000269.1:0-3291 GCA_964587305.1 uncultured Spirochaetales bacterium
CCTCGACGATGCGCGGGTCGCGCGAACGCGCGTAGCGGTCGATCTCCTCGACCAGCGAGATCTTCTGCGCGACGTCGACGTCGGTCGGCGGACGCGCGACCGGGTAGAGGTCGCGCTGCGGCGCGCCGGACGCCACCGCCACGCGACCTGGGGCCCCCGGATCGGCCGATATCGCGCGCGCGGTGCGCGCGGCGATCTGGAGCGCCTCCACGCTGACCTCATCGGCGTGGGCATAACCCTGGCGCTCGCCCACCTGCGCGCGGACGCCGACGCCCTGCTCGAGATGGCGATCGCCGCTCTTCACGATCCCCTCTTCGAGCACGACCGAGTCCTGCGCGGTGTACTCGAAGAACAGGTCCGCGTAGTCGACGCGGCGCTCGAGCGCGGAGTCGAGTGCTCTTCCGAGGGTCTTGTCGTCCAGGCCGAAGCGGTCGCGAAAAAACGACCCCGGCAGCGTCATCGCGTCGGCTCCTTCGCTGGCGGGCACCCGAGCAGCGCCGGCAGCGCGGCGAGAGTAGCAAGCGACGTGACGTCCACCGCAAGCAGCCCGGCCGCGCGCGCGCCGGCAAGATCGCGCTGCGCGTCATCGCCGACGAACACGGCCTGCGCGGGCGTCACCCCGAGTGCGCCGACGGCGCTCGCGAAGATCGCCGGGTCCGGCTTGGCGGCGCCGACATCGGACGGGAGCCACACGAGATCGAGCAGCGGGGCGAGTGCCAGATCGGCGAGGATCCCGGGCAGGCGTCGATCGAAGTTCGAGACCACCGCGATGGCAAAGCCCGCGTCGCGCAGCGCGCGCAGCGCGTCCGGGGCACCGCCGCGCACCCGCCACGCCGCGCCGCGCGCGAAATGGGCGAACAGCTCCTCGAAGCAGGCGTCGATGTCGTCCGGGCGGACGGCCGAATCGGCGGCGAGGAAGGTCTGCCGCACGATCTCGCGCCACGCGCCGCGCTCGCGGGCGAAAGCGACGTCGGGGGGCTGGCCCGGGTAGACCATCGGCGGCGCGCGTCGCCACACGCGGGTGAACGCGTCGCCGATCCGCCACGCGGAGAGCGCCAGTCCGTGGCGCAGCGCGGTGCGCGCGTAGGTCTCGCCGACCGGCTCGGCGAGCTCGATCAGCGTTCCGGTGGCGTCGAACAGCACCGCGCGGCTGCGCGCTGGCTTTGCCGGCCTGCGTTCACCCATCGGCACCCGGGCGGTGCGCCGACGCGATGAACGTTGCCGGCAGGTCGCGGGCGGTCGACCGCCCGGTCTGGATCTCGACCAGCGGTGCGCCGAGACCCGCCTGCGCGAACCACGCCTCGATCTCGGCAAGGTCGAATCCCAACCACATGACGCCGAGCTCTTCGCGCATCCACTCGTGATCGTGGCGCACGAAGTCCACCGCGATCACGACGCCGCCCGGACGGACGACGCGCGCCATCTCGCGGATCGCGTCGGCCGGTGATGGCAGGTAGTGGAGCACCATGTGCGCGAAGGCCGCGTCCATCGCCGCATCCTCGATCGGCAGCGCGCCGGCTTCGCCCGCGCGGAGTTCAACGCCCACCACGCCATCCGCTGCGAGCACCGCGCGCGCGGCCTCCAGCATCCGCGGCGAGTGATCGATCGCGATCACGTGCATGCCCAGACGCGCCAGCTCGGCCGCCAGGATGCCGGTGCCGGTGCCGATGTCGGCGACGTGCATTCCCGGCGAGACGAGGCGCGTCATTGCGCGGCTGCGCAGCGCCTCGTCGTTGAACACCTTGCGCAGCGAATCCCACTCGGGCCCGACCGCGTCGAAGAAGCTGCGCGTCCGATCGGCGCGCGCGCCCATCACCTGGGATAGCGCCGCGAGGTCGCGCGCGCGCGTGGGGTCGGCGTCCAGGCTCTGCTTCACGAGCCGCCAGGCGTCCCGCCACGGGCCATCGGCGGGCGGGTCGAAGCGGTAGAACACGTAGGTGCCGTCGCGCCGATCGCGCAGCAGTCCCGCCTCGCGCAGAATCGCCAGGTGTCGCGACACCCGCGACTGCGCCATGCCGAGCACGTCCATCAGCTCCGCAACCGCGAGCTCCTGCTGCTCGAGCAGCGCGAGGACGCGCACGCGCGTGGAGTCGGAGAGCGTCTTGAAGATCTTCTGGAGCGCTTCCAAGATCGCGAGAAGCTATCTCACCACGGGCCGCGCAGGGGTGCCTGCGACCGCGACGTGGAGCTTTCCGTCATTGGCCACCTTCACTCCCTGGGCGTTCAGCGAGCCCTGGACCGCTCCGCTCACGGTGAGCTCGAGCTCGAGCCGCAGCGGTGCCGACGCGAACGTCGGCGCGCGGCCGATCGTGCCCTGCGCGCTACCCGATGCGAGCGGAGACTCGAGCTCCAAGCTGCGAATGCGGGCCCACGTCTCCCCGCCCAGATCGACTTCACCGGTGAGCTTCGAGAACGGCATCGGCAGCGGGAGCTCCGGGTGGGTGACGAGTCCGTCGCGCGCCTCGAACGCGACGCTGCCCTCCGGTCCGTTCTCGCCGAGCACGAGGTCGACGTCGGCATCGACCCGGCCGTTGATCCGCAGCGGCGCTCCGATCCGCTGCTGCGGCAGCTGCTCGAGATCGACGTCGATGAGGTCTCCGTCGAAGCCCGGGGCCGCGCCCAACGTGACGACGCCCGACGCGCCGCCGCGCGCGGACGCGACCTCGGTGGCGAGCGCCGGGTTGCCTCTCAGCCACGCGAGCGCCAGCGCCGGACGCACGCCCAGCCGATCGAGATCGAGGCGGGTGCCGTCGGGCGACACGATCGACACGCCCTCGGCGGCGATCCCTGGCGCCCAGCGCACCAGCGACACCGAAACCGCGCCGAGCGAGATCCGCGCGCCGGTCGTTTGCTCGACCTGCTGAGCGAGCCGGGCGGCGAGGCGGTCGTACGGAAAGCGGACCACCATCAACAACGCGGTCAGCGCGAGCGCCGCGAGCACGACGGCGGTGATGCGAAGGCCAACCGGTCCGGCCGACTCCGAAGCGACCTCGCTCACGAGATCGGCTCGAACGAGGAGACGGTGAAGGTCACGTCCAGGAGCTCCGGCTGCTCCGCGCGCGTCCGGATCCGCAAGCTCTTCACCGACAACGCCTGAGGCGCGATGTCGATCTGGTGCAGGTAATTCACGGTCTGCGCCAGCGTCACGTTGCGCAGGCCTACCTCCACCTTCGTCTCTTTGTATTTCGGGTGCGACGGCGAGGCCTGCGGCTCCATCGACTCCACCTTGACGGTCGCCTGCTGCGCGAGCGATTCGAGCGTGGTGCGCAGGTTGCCGCGCGCGCCTCGCTG
>CAZPNB010000270.1:0-3182 GCA_964587305.1 uncultured Spirochaetales bacterium
GTAGCTCGGCACGATGCCGCCCTGGGACAGGCCGAACAGCGCGGACACGACGTAGAGCGAGACGAGACCGTCGAACGGGAGGTAGAGCAGGAGGGACAGCGCCTGCAGCCCGGAGCCGAGCACCAGGGTCATCAGGGGTCCGATGCGATCGGACAGCCACCCGGACGCCAGGCGGCTGACGACCCCGAAGCCGAGCATCGTCGACAGCATCTCGGCCCCGCGCGCGGGGCCGTGGCCCAGGTCGCCGCTGTAGGCCACGATGTGCACCTGGGGCATCGACATCGCCACGCAGCAGGCGATGCCGGCGACCATCAGCAGCCCCTGAAGCATGGCCGGTGACATGGCCCCGAGGCGCCGCGCGGCGCGGGGAGCCTCCGAGGCGCGGGCCCCGTGCGTGGCGGGGGCGCGGCGGCGGAGCGCCAGGGAGAGGGGGAGCATCGTCACCGCGCAGAAGACCCCGATCCCCACGTGCGTCGCGCGCCATCCGACCGTCTGCGTGAAGTGCTGCACGATGGGCGGCCACACCGTCCCGGCCAGGTAGCTACCGCACGAGCAGATCGCCACGGCCAGGCCCCGGCGGCGCGAGAACCAGTGGGAGACGTCGGCGATGACCGGGCCGAACGTGGCCGAGCTGCCGAGGAAGCCGATCAGCAGACCGTAGGCGGCGATGAACTGCCACAGGTTGGTGGCGAAGCCGGCGGCGACGTACCCGAGCGTCAGGGCGGCCGCCCCGACCATCGCCGGGACCATGACGCCGGAGCGATCGGCGACCCGGCCCATCCACACCTGCCCGACGACGAAGAAGAGCATCGACGCGGTGTAGGGCAGGGACGCGTCGGCGCGCGTGACGGCAAACTCGGCCTGGATGGCGGGCAGGACGACGACCGCGGTCCACATTCCGACGCTGCCGATCGTGCTGATCAGCAGCGAGATCGCCAGTCGCAACCACGCATACGGGGTGTCGACCCCGTCGGCGGTTCCGGCCGACACGGGCGGCACCCGGCGGGCGGTCACGGCGCGGTCGCGTCTCGGCGGCGGGGCGGAGCGAGTCTCATGCGACGTCGGCGGCCGCGTCACTGTGGCACAACCCCGGAGACGACACAACACGTGACGCCGCGCTCGTGGCCTTGGACATCACGGCGTTACCCCGCGCAAGGTCGGCCCGAGGGGATGTGGCCCGTCCGCATGGCGGCCGCTGACCGTTCCCCGCCGGCCGGCGTGCCCGCCTCTGCCCCGTGCTAGATTGAAGTCGCATGGTTGCGGAGACAGTTGGGACTCCGAGGCCCGAGGCCGTCGCCACTCTCATCTTACCCGCGTACAACGCCGCCGCGTTCATCGCCGGAGGCCTGGGGCCCGGAGGCCGTGCGCGCGGTCGTGGGCCACGTCCGGCCGGTGGGACTCTCCCTGGACGCGTTCGCTCTGGTTGGCGACGGGGCGCCCGTCAGGGTCGCCCGCGGCTGGTGACGCCGGCCGGTCGGCGGGACACCGTCATGGCCTTGTCGGGCGCTCCCCTCTAGCCCTTCAGTCCCCCGGCCGCCAGGCTGGCGACGATGTGCCGCTGGACAGTCAGGGTCAGGAGGAGAACGGGGGCGGTGATGAGCAAGGCCGCGGCGGCCAGCGGCCCCCAGTTGATCTGCTCGAAGCTCATGACGTTGAACGCGGCGACCGGCAGCGTCTGAAGTCTCGGCCCCGCCAGCACTACGGCGAAGATCAGGTTGTTCCACGAGAAGATGAAGGCCAGGATCCCGGACACCACGATACCGGGGCGGGTCAGCGGCACGGCCACGCGAAGGAAGCTCCCGAAGCGCGAGCAGCCGTCGATGAGCGCGGCGTCTTCCAGATCCGGGTGCACGCCTTCGAAGAATCCCATCATGATCCAGATGACCAGGGGGAGCCCGATGATGAGGTGCGTCAGGATCAGCGCATGGTAGGTATTGGCGAGCCCGACCTGCTGAAACAGCAGGAACCACGGGATCAGGTAGCTAAGGGCAGGCGTGATCCGGGCGATCAGGATGAGGAGCGCGGTGCCGTAGCGTCGCGATCTCGCGATCCCGTAGGCGGCGGGCACGCCGAGGAGGAGGGCGAGCGCGGTGGAGCCGACGCCGACGACGACACTGTTCACCGCGAAGCGGGGCAGCGGGCTGCTCTGGAAGACGTAGGCGTAGTTCTTGAGCGTCAGGCTTCGCGGGATGAAGACGGGCGGGTAGGTCAGGTTGTCGACGTCCGTCTTGAGCGAGAGCGAGATCATCCAGAAGAAGAAGAAGACGGTGGGCGCCATGAGCACGAACAGGAGCGTGCCGAACGCTCCGCGCCGGACCGCCGCCCGCGCCGTCATTGCCAGGACGTCCGCTGCCGGACGATCAGCAGGCCGACGCTCATGACCATGAGGATGAGGAAGTAGACGACGACGACGGCGGAGGCGAACCCGATGTTGTAGAAGGCGAAGGCCTGGAGGAACAGGAAGATGTTGAGCGTCTCCGAGGCGGTGCCGGGCCCGCCCTGCGTCATCACGTAGATGATGTCGAAGCTCTTGAGCGCGTCAATCGCGCGCAGGATGACGGCGACCATGATGTAGGGCCACACGAGGGGCAGCGTGATGTAGCGGGTCGTCTGGACCCACGAGGCGCCGTCGATACGCGCGGCCTCGTACGGCTCGGTGGGCAGGGAGGCCAGGCCGCCCAGCACGATGAGCATGACGAAGGGCGTCCATTGCCACGTCTCGACCATGGCGAGGCTCGGGAGCACCGACGCGCGCGAGAAGATCCACGGCTGGGGCCCGATCCCGACGAGGCTCAGGAGGTAGTTCAGCACTCCCAGCTGGGGGTGAAACATCATCTGCCAGATGAGCGCGATCGACACCGGGGTCGCCATCATGGGTAGGGAGAAGACCGTGCGCAGGAAGCCACGCCCCGGGAAGGTGCGGGCGAACACCAGCGCCGCGACCGTCCCCAGGACGATCGGGCCGACCACGCCCAGGAGCGTGAACACGAACGTGCGCGGGACGGCCTCCAGGAAGCGCTGGTGCCGGAAGAGCTGGAGGTAGTTGTCGAGCCCGACGAAGGGCGGCGCGCCGCTCGCGCCCATGGAGTACTCGTGAACGGCCATCCAGAGGGTGTACACGAGCGGGAAGGCGATGATGAGGAAGATCGTGACCGCGGCCGGCAGAATCATGAGGATGTAGG
>CAZPNB010000271.1:0-4213 GCA_964587305.1 uncultured Spirochaetales bacterium
CGAAGCCGAGCGAAGATCGAACGGGCGGAACACGCACACAGGAGATACCGCATGCTCTCGTCCTGGGACGACTACCCGGTTCATCAGATCGCGGAGACGATCCGCCACGTCGGCACCAGCGATCGCAACTTCTACGATCGCTACTACTTCAACCTGCACGGCTCGACCGGTGAGCTGTTCATGGTGATGGGCCTCGGGCAGTACCCGAACCTCGGCGTGCAGGACGCGTTCGCGTGCGTGAGCCGCGGCGGACGCCACCGCGTGGTGCGCGCGTCGCGCGAGCTGGGCGACCGGATCGACACGAGCGTCGGCCCGTTCCGCGTCGAGGTGGTGAAGCCGCTCGTCTCGCTGCGCTTCATCCTCGAGCCCAGCGAGCACGCGATCGCGTGCGACCTCACCTGGCACGGCGCGATCCCCGCGTTCGAGGAGCCGCGCCATTACATCCGCAAGCACGGCCGCGTGTTGTTCGACACGATGCGGTTCGCGCAGACCGGGTGCTGGGCAGGGACGCTCGAGGTCGGCGGTGAGCAGGTCGCGGTGACGCCCGACCGCTGGTGGGGCACGCGCGACCGCTCGTGGGGCGTGCGCCCGGTCGGCGAGACCGAGCACCCGGGCATCCGCCAGGGTGAGGGCCAGATGACCGGGATGTGGAACTACTCGCCGATGCAGTTCTCCGACCACTCGATCCTGTACATCCTGAACGAGACCAACGAGGGCGTACGACTGATCGAGGAGGCGGTGCGGATCTGGGCTGACCCGGCGCGCGAGCCCGAGTGGCTGGGGCGTCCGGACTACCAGCACAGCCTCGTCCACGGCACGCGGATCGTCGAGAAGTCGCGGATCGCGTTCCCCGACGCGCCGGGCGGCGGCTTCGTCGTGGATGCGACACCGCTCACCCACGCGTTCATCGCCGTCGGCACCGGCTACGGCATGGACGCCGATTGGCGCCACGGCATGTACCAGGGCCCGCTCGTCGTGCAGGGGCTCGACCTCGATCAACAGGAAGTCGGCAAGATCGGCCAGTACGGCGTAGTCGATCACGTCGCGCGCTTCGAGTACGACGGGAACGTCGGCTTCGGCCTGCACGAGCACGCATTCATCGGCGCGTTCGAGAAGTGCGGCCTGCGCGACGGCGCGAGCGGGGCGGAGTGAGAGAAGGGGACAGATTGATTTGTTCTCTTTACCGGCGGCGGTGAGCGAAAATAGATCTGTCTCCTTTCCTGACGAAGGAGCGAGGTGATGATCCGGAGGGGCATCCACAGCGCCGAGACCGAGGAGGAGAAGCTCGCGGTCTACCGCCTGCGCTACGACGTCTACGTGGAAGAGATGGGCCGCTACCGCGCCAGCGCCGATCACGAGCGCCGCCTGCTCACCGAGCCCGAGGACGCGACCGCGCGGATCTTCTACGCCGCGCCAGAGGGCGAGGTGGTCGCGACGTCGCGCTTGAGCTGGGGCGGCGACGCTCCCTTCTCGGCGCGGCAGATCGAGTACTACCAGCTCGAGCCGTTCCTGGCCGAGCTTCCGCCCGAGGTGATGGCCGTGGGCGAGCGCGGCATGGTCGTGCCCCGGCTGCGGGGCTCCCCGATCTACGAGCAGCTCGCCGGGGCTAGTCGGCGATTCTTTCAGCAGAAACGAATCCAGCTGATGTTCGGCGCGTGCGAGCCGCATCTCTTGAGCCTGTACCTGGGGCGGGGCTCGCGGCCCTATGCGAAGCGCAACATCAACAATCCCGAGGCGGGCTATCTGATTCCGATCGTGACGGTCGTGGAAGACATCGAATACTTGCGGCGCATCGGCTCCCCGATGGCCGAGACGGCCGTCGACTACGGGGACGACGCCCGGATCCCGAGCTGCATCGACCGTCTGGTCACCCACGGTAGCGTGCTGAGCCAGCGCCTGAGCTCGGCCGATGCCTACTGGGGCGAGGTGCACCGCGCGCTCGGCGCGCAGGCCTGGGGCGGATTCTCGGCGCTGGACGGTCTCACGGACGAAGAAGCGGAGCGCTGTCTCGGCCACAGCAACATCATCGAGTGCGACGCCGGCGACCGCGTGCTCAAGCAGGGAGGCGTAGCCCGCAACATGTTCGTGGTGCTCGAGGGCACGCTCGAAGCACGGCACGGCGACGAGCTGCTGCGCGTGATGAGCCCCGGGGACGTGTTCGGCGAGATCGCCTTTCTGCTCGGCCAGCCGCGCTCCGCAGACGTCTACGCCGCCACGGACGGGGTGCGCGTCCTGAGCCTCTCCGAGGGCACGATCCGCACGCTGATCGAGAGCGACCCGGGCGTCGCCGCACACCTGCTGCTCAACATCTCCAAGATCCTGTGCATGCGGCTGGTCCAGAGCACCTGAAGGCGAGCGCCTGATTGATGCTTTGATGCGTTCGATCTTGACCCTACGATGCCCGCATGCGTACCACGCTCCGCATCGACGACGATCTGCTGATCGAGATCAAGCGCCTCGCCCGGGCGCAGAAGCTCTCGCTCACCCAGCTCGCGAATCGCCTGCTGCGCCACGGCATCGAGGCCACCCGCGCGCGGCCGGGCGCGCGTCGCCCCGCGAAGGAGAAGACCTACGCGATAGGCCAGCCGCGCTTCGACCTCGACAAACCGCTTGGGCTCGCGGCGGCGCTGGAGGACGAGGAGACGGCCGGCGAGCTGGCCCGGCGCAAGTGAAGATCGTCACCTGAACGTCCTGCTCTACGCGATCAATCGCGACTCCGCGCGTTTCACAGCGCTGCGCTGGGAGAATCCGGTGCGCGCCTGTGGTCGAGCGTAGGGCGGGAAAGCGCAGCGCATCCCGCCTTCGGGTTGTACCTGAGTCGCGGATGGCGGGATTCTCCCGCCCTACGCGGGCTGCGTAGTCCCTTCGAGATCGGCGCACAGCTCGGCGAAGCGCGCGAGCGCCTGGTCGGCGGCGTCGGCGTCGAAGAATTCGGCGCGCTGGATGCGATCGCCGTCGGTCAGGAAGACGCGGGCGAACACGTTCTCGAACGGGCCTCCTTCGCGCGTCCCGAACGTTCGGACCAGGTCCACGCGACCGTGGCGGTTCCAGGTGAGGATCCGGAACGACTCCAGGTCCACGTCGGGAGCCAGATCGACGAGGGTTCGCATCGACTCGACCCATTGGTCGCGGTCGCTCGTGCCCAGGATGCCCACCGCGCGGCGGTCGCGAATCACGGCTTCATCCGCCAGACATGACCCGAGTGTCTCCCAGTCGCGGCGCGTGAATGCGAGGGTGAGCGCGGCGATCGGTGTCTGCCCCCCGATCGCGGCCGCCTCGCCGGCCAGGAAGCGCAGCTGCGATTCCTCGAACGCGGCGCGGCGGTCGCCCGGGTCGAATCGGATCGACGCGCGGAGCCGCCCGTCCGCGTCGACCTCGGCGAGCACGATCTGCTCGATCTCGAACGCGCCCTCGGCGGGCGCTCCGGTCCACGCGACGCGCTCGATCGCGATCCGGTTCCCGGCCGTGCAGATCCGCTCGCGGGTGGGCTGCCCGCCTTCCGACTGGAAGAACCGCAAGCTCTCGATCCACGGCTCGACGCCGCCGCTGACCAACGCCTGCTTGCCGCGATCCTCGAAGCTGAAGTCGTCGGTCGTCAGCGCGCGCAGAGCCGCCCAGTCGCGCGCCGCGAGCGCCTCGAAGCTGCGGTCGCGCGCGCGCGACGCGGCGTTCGGCGGGATCTGCAGCAGATCTGGGCGCAGCTCCTCGAAGCGAGCGCGCGCGAGGTCGAGGTGTTCGAGCTCGAACAGCTCCATTGCGACGACTCGGCCGCCCGGGAAGCTCGCGATCCGCGCGACGAGCGACTCGAACTCGCCGCCCTCGGTGAGCGTTCCTGATAGGCGCGAGATCGCGAGGTAACCGTGCTTCTCCGCAGCGAGGTAGTACAGGTCTTCGAGGAGCAGGGCGGGCGCCTGATCGAATAGCGCGGCAACCGAGGCGAGGTAGTCCGCGCGCTCGAGCCGGCCGAGTCCCGTACGCCGATGGTCGTCGAGGACGAAGTCGTCGGGCACGAGTCCGCGGACCCACTCGAGATCGCGGTCGCTGTACGCGTGCATCCACTCGAACGCCACCGCCGGGATCTGGCGCCCCTCCTCGGTTTGGGCGTAGCGGTCGCGCAGCTCCGCGTTCGCGGCGCGGCGCGCGTCGGGCTCGAAGGTGATCGTCGCGACGAAGCGACCCTCGGCGTCGACTTCGTTGACGTTCAGGGTGTCGA
>CAZPNB010000272.1:0-5643 GCA_964587305.1 uncultured Spirochaetales bacterium
CGAGGCACCGAAGTTGCGGGCCTGGTAGTGCTCGTCGTAGGCCCAGCTCCTGCGATAGCGCTCGGTATACCCGCCGAGCGTCTTGGCGGTGAAGTCCTGGGCCGCGAGCGCGTCGACGATCGCCTCCGCGGCGAGCATCCCCGTCTTCATCGCCATGTGGATCCCGGCGAGATTCTGAGCGTTGCACATGCTCGCCGCGTCGCCGATCAAGAGTGCCCCGTCGTGATAGAGCTTCGGCTGCGCGTAGAGGCCCCCCGTCGGAATCGTCTTCGCTCCATAGCGCACCAGCTCAGCGTCCTCGAGCAGCCACTTCATCCACGGATTGGTCTTGAAGCGCTGGGCCTCGAGGTGCGGGTCGGTGTTCGGGTTCTCAGAATCGAGCATCGTGACGAAGCCGTAGGAGACCAGGTTGTCCTGCATGTCGTACAGCCACATGCCGTGGAAGCCGTCGAGGATCTTCGGAAAGCTCATCCCGTGCACGACCCGGCCGGGTCTGTGCTTCTGGGGATTGACTCGCCAGATCTCCTTGATGCCGGTCTCGAAGTTCTGCGGGTTCGCCCCGTGCAGGTCGAAGCGGTCGATCAGCTGCTTGGCGAGGCTGCCGCGCACGCCCTCCCCTAGCACCGTCACCTTCGCGAAGATGTCCATGCCCGGCTGGAAGGTGCCCTTCGGCTTCCCGTCCTTGTCGACCCCCATGTCGCCAGTCCGGACGCCGACAACCCGACCGCCCTCGACCCGGATCTGGTCTCCGGCGAAGCCGGGATAGATCTCAACGCCAGCGCGCTCGGCGCGCTCGGCCATCCACTTCGCCACCTTGTTGAGGGAGACGACGTGGTATCCCTTCTTGCGGAAGTTGGGCGGCGTCGCGAAGGACGGCAGCGCGATCTTGCCCTTCGGATGGAAGAGCCAGAAGCCCGCGTAGTTGCACACGTACTCGGTCGGGAAGCCCTGCTGCTCGAAATCGGGAACCAGCTCGCGGATCGAACGGGGGTTCATCACGCCCCCCGAGAGCATATGGTCTCCGACGCTGGCGCTCTTCTCGAGCACGAGGACCGTCGGCGGCTCGATCGGCACCTTCCCGGCCTTTTCGGCGTTGCGGTTCCAAGCTTCGACCTGGTTCATCAGGTGAATCGCCGACGCCAACGTCGCGGGGCCCGCCCCCACGTAGAGGACGTCGACCTCCATGCTCTCGCGTTCGATCTGAGCCATGGGGTCCTCATCGGGAATGCGGGTACTCGCTACGGATCGGCCATGCAACGGTAGAGAAAGCTCCCGGAGCAGGCCATTCGATCGGGCAGGACAGGGCCGTCCATCCCGACGCGCCGTTCCCATATAATCTGGTTCATGCGCGGACGGACGCGGATTCTGGAGATCTTGCGGGATTTCCTCGAGGTTCACCGGCTCGTCCGTGAGCTCACAGCACGACATCGAGCGGAGGGACTGCGATTTGCGGAGCTCGCTGCTCTCATCCGGGACGACGAGGGCAGCGTGCTGTTCCGACTGAAAGAGCGCACCCACGCGGTCTTCCGTGGACCCGGCGGCGTCGTCCGCGGGTCGACCCATCGGGAAGCCTTGTTCGATCTCGCGGTGGGCTCCCTCTTCCATGAGGCGATGAAGCTGCGCGAGAACCTCTACCAACGCGAGGTCTATGGTCCGCGCGTGCGCGCCCTCCAGTCCGACGCGGGGCAGGAGTCGAAGGCGCTCTTCGACGAGTTCGAGAAGATGCTGGGTGCCGTGGACGACCGCCTCGACGAGGGTGTGCGCGAGCTGGAGGCGCTGGTGCAGAGGACGGCCGACCAGCTTCGCTTGCTGATCGCCGATCTGCGCGACGACGGCGCCGTGCGTTTCGTCACCGAGCAGGCCGAGGAGGTCGCGGCGGTCTTCGGCGTACCCTTGGAGTCGCTGCTCGAGGAGATGTACGGCTCGGTAGAGAGCGGCTGGGAGAGTGCTGGGCGTTCGTACCTGGCGAGCGGCTCGTTCGAAGCCGCCTGCGATTGCTTCACGCGCGCCCTCGCGCAGACCGACGCTGATCCGGCGATCGAACGACTGCGCAGTTACGCCCAGGGCATGCACGCCTACGTCGAGCGGGACTACGCCGGCAGCGTGAGCCATCTCGCCAATTGGGTCGACGCCGCGCCGCTGGATCCCGATCTGGTGCCGCTCGCTCGGGACGCCGTATCGAGTATCGTGCAGCTCGCGGATGGAACCGATCGGACGCGGGTGTCCGACGACGCGACCGCGCTACTCGCACGCCTCGGCGGCGCCTCCCCGCGGATGCGGCTCGGCCGTGCCCGGAAATGAGCGCAGCCCTTGCTTGGATTACGCAGCGGCTCGCTTCGCCCGGAGCTTGAAGTGGAGCCATGCCGCGGCTCCCCCGATGATCAGCGCGATTCCGACGATCTGGGGCTCCGTGAATCCGAGCAGAACCCTCGGATTCACGCGCAGGTTCTCGATGACGAGACGACCGAGGCCGTTCGCCGCGAGATACTCACCGAACAGGTACGGGCTCCGATCGCGACGCTTCCAGAGCACGAAGGCTACCGGCAAGAGCCACAAGATCTCGTAGATCTGCGTGGGGTGGACCAGCGCGGTCGTCGGGGGCGCGCCCTGCGGAAAGCTGACGGCCCAGGGAACGTCGGTCACCCTGCCATAGTCGTCGCCCACGAGAAAACAGCCGACGCGGCCGATTGCCTGGCCGACGGCCGCGGCAGGCGCCACGCAATTCATCAGCTGCACGACTGAGATGCCGTGGATCCGGGCGCCGATCGATCCCGCGATCGTGGCGAGGACCAGCCCGCCGTACCAGGTGATTCCGTCGCGCGCGAAGAGCAGCTCCGCAAACGGACGACCGTCGCGTATCGAAACGTCGACCGCGAAGTAGAGCTTCGAACCCGCGATGCCGCCGAGCATCACGTACACGAGCAGCGTCGTCGCGAGATCGGGGTCGAGTCCCACCTCCTTCATCCGGCGGGCGGTGATCCAGGAACCCACCAAGAAGGCCGTCGCCATCATCAGCCCGAAGGTGCTGATCGGAAAATCGCCGATTCGGAACAGGACCGGGTACATCCGGCGCGCGAAGCTACGAGAACGTCCGTAGCGGAGCAACCACCCGACGTCTCGCGGCGGCCTGGCCTAGCGGCGCGGAAGCGTGGCGTGGAAGCGCGCGCCGAGGCCGGGCTCGCTCTCGACCCAGACCCGCCCGCCGTGCTTCTCGACAATCTTCTTCACGATCGTGAGTCCCATGCCCGTGCCGCGGCGGCCATCGGCTCTTATGCCGATACTCTTGAAGATCTCGAAGATGCGTTCCCGATGGGCGGGATCGACACCGCGTCCGTTGTCGGCGACGACGATCTCATGCGCATGGTCGTCCTCTTCGATCTGCACCTCGATACGCGCATCGCGACGCGGTCCCATGTGATCGATGGCGTTGCCGATCAGGTTCGAGAAGACCTGGTACAGGCGCGAGCGATCGCAGTAAACGCGCGATACGAGGCCCCCCGGCAGGGCCAGTTCGATGTCAGCAGCTTCCAGACGGGGCTTGAGCTCGGCGGCGAGCTGCTGCAAGACCTCGCACGGGTCGACCAGGAACGGCGGTTCGCCGGGCTCGCCGATGCGAGCAAGCTCGAGCAGATCGTGAATCAACGACTCCATCGTGCGCGCGGCCTGTTCGATCCGGTCGACGAAGTGTCGTCCCGTCTCGTCGAGGGAATCCTGGTAATCCTGACGCAGGAGCCTGGAGAAACCGAGCAATCCGACCAACGGCGACCGCAGGTCATGAGCCAGCGCTCCCACGCAATGCTCGAGCTCTTCGTTCGCCTTGCAGAGCCGCTGTTTCGCCTCGCGCTCCTCGGTCACGTCCCAAAGGAGGATCGCGCGGGCTCCCGCTCCCAGCGGAGTCACGGAGACCTCCAGAGAGCGAATGTGACCCGACCGAGCGCGCAGGCGAAGATCGCAAACGGCTTCTCGAGGCGGGCCTTGCAGGATTTCGGCGAGCGCCTCGATCTGATCCGCTCCCTCTGCGAGTAGGGCACCAATCGGGCGGGCGAGAATCTCGTTTGCAGACGATTCCAGGAGCCGGCACGCAGCATCATTCGCCCTACGTACGACACCCCCCGCATCGATGGCGAGCACCGCGTCGGGCAATGAGTCGAGCAGGTGCGCGTTCAGATCGTCATCCCCGGAGGTGAAGGCGTGTTCGGTCGCGATCACGAGGATGAGGTCACCTTCCCCCGAAGCGACGCGCATGAGGTCGAGGTCGACAGGGATCGCGCGCCCGTCCGCGCCTCGCAGCTCGAGCGGAGCACTCTGGAGGTGGCTCCGGCCGCGCAGACTCGATCGCAGCGGGAAGACCTGCTCGGGACGGGGCAGCTTCGCTAGGAAAGTCCGCGCATCCATGCCCGGCGCTAGCCCATCGATGCCGGGAATCTCGCGGAGACCTTCACTAACCCACAAGACGCGGCGTTGCGCATCGATCACGAGGATCCACGGGTGGATGCGGGTGAGGCCCTCCAAGATGTGCAGGGCGGGGACACTGGCGAGCGGGTCGGGTGCGGCGATTTGCTGGGCCGTCATCGGAGATGGAGTTCCTCAGGGTCGCCATTGCGTCAGCTAGGGCTGCCTGGGTTGTCGCCTGAATGTGCTGCTGCTGCGCGGCGCCGCGCCCGCCAAGAGTGGATCCGTGCTGGCCGAAACCCGGAAGCGCGCCGCTGTGCCTCGCGGAGAGCAGACATCTCTGCCCGCGAGCTCAACTGGTACTACGTCTAATGGCCGGGCTGACGCCCGACGACCCGATTCGGTCCCCATCCTCACCGATGGGAGCATCCTATCACCGGCGCGAGCCGGGGGTCAACGTAAAGACGGGGGTCAACGCAAAGAAGCGGGGCAGCCAGGTCAGGCTAGAAGAAAGCGAAACGCTGCCGGAACCAAGTCCAAGGACGTCCGGTTGCCGATCACTGTTGGGTGTCAGCGGATCGGGGTTTGGTGGCAGCTCCGGTTGATCGATATGTTCTCTTGGCTCGAAATCGCTGGTGGTCGGCCGAGGGTCTCCTGGGTCGTCCCCGGGGGGTTTCAAAATGAAGCGCTCGCAGACTCTGCTACTCGCCCTCGCCGCCATCGGCCTCGTGTCGGGCAGCGTCCCCAGCAAGGATCCGGCCTCGTTGGAGAGCCGAACGCCTTCGACGCTCTCGATGGAAGTGATCGGTGGGATCGTCGGTTCCGCGAACCCCAACCTCTCCAGTGCCGAACGGCAGCGGATTGGCCGGGCGGTCCTGCGCAGCAGTGGGGATTACGGCCTCGATCCCCAGCTCGTGACCGCGATCATCCTCGTCGAGAGCGGCGCTCGCCCGTGGGCTCTCTCACCGAAGGGAGCGGTGGGATTGATGCAGGTAATGCCGCACATGATCGGAACCCTTGTCCTGGGGGGTAACCTGACGACGATCGAGAGCAATGTCGAGGCCGGATGCTGGATCCTGTCTGACAATATCCGGCGGCTGGGTGAGGATGACGGTATCTCGGCCTACTTCTGGGGCTCCGACATTCGTGGCGTGGCCTATCTGGATCGGGTGCGGGCCGTACGAGCCACGGTTCGTCGCCTCGTGGAATCCTGACGCGCCCACGTTGGAGAGCGCAGCCCCCGCGATCCGC
>CAZPNB010000273.1:0-5086 GCA_964587305.1 uncultured Spirochaetales bacterium
CGTCGGCGATCGCTCGCGCGTGGCGGTCCGACGTGCCCGTCGCGAGCACGAACGTGTCGGCGTAGGAGGTGAGTTCGCTCACGTCGAGCGCGACGAGGTCCGCGGCCTTCCGGTCGAGGGCCGCCTCGGCCACCCAGCTCGCCCGTTCCAGACGCTCCGCTTTCGTCGCCATGTTGCCTACCTCTTCGCTACCCAGCGTAGACTCCGCTGGCCTCGATGTCGCGGCGCACGGCCTCGGGCACCAGGTAGCGGATCGACAGCCGGCGGCGCACCCGATCGCGGATGTCGGACGACGAGATAGCGAGCGCCGAGATCGCGACCACTCGCAGATTTCCCCCGGTCGCGCGGTGGCGGGCCGCCTCGCCGCCGGGATCCAGATCGAAATCCGGGCGCAGCGCCTCGGGGATCCAGACCGAGAGCCGGCCCGTGGTGCCGGGTCGGGTCATCACCGCGAAGTCGGCGAGCGCGAAGAGCTGTTTGGGCTCTCGCCAGCTCGCGAGCTCGGCGAACGCGTCGCTGCCGATGATGAACACCAAACGCGCTGGCGCCGAGCGATCCGCGAGCGCGCGCAGCGTGTCGACCGTATAGGAAGCGCCGCCGCGCGCGACCTCGAGATCGCAGGCATCGAGCACCGGATTGCCGGTGCAGGCCGCCTCCACCCATGCGAGGCGCTGCGCGCCGGGCGCCAGCGAATCGCCGCCGCCGCCCGACTTGTGCGGCGGCTGAGCAGACGGAACCAGCAGCACGCGCGTGAGACCGAGCGCCTCTGCCACCTCCTCGGCTGCCCGCAGATGGCCGACGTGGATCGGATTGAAGGTGCCGCCGAGGATGCCGATTCGCGTCATTCGCGAAGCTGGCCGTTCCCCCGCAGGACGTACTTCTGCGCCGTGAGCCCCTCGAGCCCCATCGGCCCGTACGCGTGCAGCTTCGACGTCGAGATCCCGATCTCGGCGCCGAGCCCGAGCCGAAAGCCGTCGGCGAACGCGGTGGAGCAGTTGACGCCTACGGTCGAGGAGTTCACGCGTCGCAGCCAAGCCTGGGAGCTTGCATAGCTCTCGGTGACGATCACCTCGGTGTGATCGGATCCGTAACGGCGCACGTGCGCGATTGCCGCGTCGAGATCGCCGACGACGCGCACCGCGACGATCGGCGCGAGATACTCCTCCGACCAGTCGGATTCGCTCGCGGGGACCGCGTCGCCGAAGATTTCGCGCGTGCGCGCGTCGCCGCGGATCTCGACCCCTGCTTCGTGCAGCGCCTTCAGCACGCCGGGCATCACCCGGGCGGCCGCGTCGGCGTGGATGAGCAGCGTCTCGAGACCGTTGCACACCGCCATCTGGCGCAGCTTCGAGTCGAGCACGATCTCGCGCGCCATCTCGGCGTCGGCGCTGGCATCCAGAAAGACGTGACACACGCCTGCGTCGTGCTTGATCACCGGGATGCGCGAAGTCTCGGTCACCTTGCGGATCAGGCCCGGCCCGCCGCGCGGAATGATCAGGTCGACGAGCCCGTCCTCGCGCAGCAGGTGGTCGATCGCCTCGCGATCGGTGCAGGGAATCACCGCAATCGCGTCCTCGGGCACGTCACTGTCCCGCGCCGCCGCGCGCAGCGCCTCCGCCAGCGCCAGGTTCGACCGCAGCGCCTCGGAGCCGCCGCGCAGGATCACCGCGTTGCCGGCCTTCACGCACAGCGCGGCCGCGTCGACGGTCACGTTGGGACGCGACTCGTAGATGATGCCGATCACGCCGAGCGGGATGCGCATGCGCCCGACCTCGAGACCGTTCGGCCGCACGGAGGTCTGCTCGACGCGCCCGACCGGGTCGGGCAGCGCCGCGACGTCGCGCAGCCCGGCGATCATGTCGCGCCACTTGCCGTCCGACAGCTCGAGGCGGCCGACCAGCGGCGCTTCGACGCCCTTCTCACGCGCCTCCTGCAGATCGAGGGCGTTCGCCGCGCGGATGCGGCCCTGCCCGGCCTCCAGGTGTTCCGCGGCGCGCAGCAGCCAGGCGTCCTTCTGCGCCGAGGAGAGATCGGCGGTTCGCTCCGAGGCGGCATGCGCCTTGACGGCGATCTCGTGGACGAGCTGTTGAAGGTTCATGACGACTCGCCGGGCAGCGAGGTCTCGGCCGAACCGGACAGCACCAGATCGTCGCGGTGAATCACCTCGCCGCCGTTCGAGTATCCTAGCACCGAGTCGATGCGCCGCGTCGGAAGGCCCGCGATGCGCTCGATCGCCTCCGACGAGTAGGCGACCAGACCTCTGGCGATCTCGACGCCGCGCCCGTCGATGCACGCCACCGGGTCGCCGATGCCGAACTCGCCGCGGATGCCGGTGATGCCGGCCGGCAACAGACTCTTGCCGCGCTCGACCAGCGCACGCACCGCACCGTCGTCGACCAGGAGCGCGCCGCGCGTGCGCGTGGTGAAGGCCAGCCAGTGCTTGCGGCTGGCGAGGCGATCCGCGGCGAGGAACAGCGTGCCGACGGGCTCGCCCGCGGCCACGCGCAACAGCACGTCCTTGCGGCGGCCGTTGCACACGACCGTCGACGCCCCGCAGCGTGCAGCGGCCTTCGCCGCCTCGACCTTGGTCGTCATGCCGCCGCGCCCGAACGCGCGCTCGGAGCCGCCCGCGGCGCGCACGATCGCCGGTCCGATGTGCTCCACCACGTCGTAGAGCGGTGGCGTGGGCTGGCCGGGCCGGGGCGGCTCGCGGAACAGGCCCTCCACGTCGCTGATGATCACCAGCAGCTCGGCGCCGACCAGGTTCACCACCGTCGCGGAGAGGTTGTCGTTGTCACCGAAACGGATCTCCTCGGTCGCGACGGTGTCGTTCTCGTTCACGATCGGCACCACGCGCAGGCGCAGCAGCGTGTGCAGCGTGTGGCGCGCGTTCAGGAAGCGCTCGCGCTGCTCGAGGCCGGACCGGGTGAGCAGGATCTGTGCGACCTCGAGGCCGTAGCGCGCGAACCGCTTGCGGTACATCTCGATCAGACCGATCTGTCCCACCGCAGCGGCCGCCTGCTTCTCCGGGATCGAGTGTCCGGGATGCGACCAGCCGAGCGTCCGGCTGCCCACCGCGATCGCGCCCGACGACACGACTACGACCTCCCGGCCGTCCGCGACCAGCTGGGACACCTGGCGCGCGATCTGCCCGAACGCGGCGCTGCGCACTGCGCCGTCGTCGGTCAGGAAGCCGCTTCCGACCTTTACGACGATCCGTCGCGCGCGGCGCGGCGCTTGCCGCACCGTTTCCTCCGCGCTCACGCCGCCGCCTCCGCATCGACTTCGTCGAGCACGCCAGCGGTCCGCGCGACCAGTTCGCGTATACCCTCGCCGGTCGCCCCGGACAGCCGGAACACCTCACGTCCGCGCGCGCGCAGCGCCGCCTCGAGCGGCGCCAGGATCTCGCGATCCGGCACCAGGTCGATCTTGTTCAGCGCGACCAGCTCGCGGCGTCGCTCCAGCTCTCCGGCGTAGGCGGCCAGCTCGGCGCGGATCTTCTCGTACAGATCGAGCGGATCATTCCCCTCGAGCAGCGCGTTGCCGACGTCGATCAGATGGATCAGCACGCGGGTGCGCTCGACGTGGCGCAGGAAGCGATCACCGAGCCCCGCGCCCTCGCTCGCTCCTTCGACGAGGCCGGGAATGTCGGCCACCACGAAGCGCCGTTCCCCGACCTCGGCGACACCCAGATTCGGCACGAGTGTCGTGAACGGGTACGCAGCGACGCGCGGCCGTGCCGCCGAGATCCGGCGCAGCAACGTGCTCTTTCCGGCGTTCGGAAAGCCCACCAACCCGACGTCTGCGAGCAGCTTGAGTGATAGGTGTAGCCGCCGCTCCTCGCCGGGCCGTCCGGCCTCGGCGAAATCGGGTGTCTGGCGGGTTGCCGTCGCGAAGCGGACGTTGCCGCGTCCGCCGCGTCCGCCGCGCGCCACGACGCAGCGCGCGCCGTCGGCGGAGAGGTCGGCCAGCGGCGGCGCATGGGGGTCGTCCAAGGCGTCGCGGACGATCGTGCCGACCGGCAGGCGAATCGCCAGGTCGGCGCCGCCGCGTCCGGTCTTGTTCGTCCCGGCGCCGGCAACGCCGGCCTCGGCGCGGCTCTCCCGGCGCAGGCGCTGGTCGATCAGCGTGGCGAGGTTGCGATCGGCGAGCAGCACCACGTCGCCGCCGCGACCGCCGTCGCCGCCGTCGGGGCCGCCGAACGGGACGTACTTCGCGCGGCGGAAGCTCTTGCTCCCGGCGCCGCCCGGACCGGAGCAGACGATGATCGTGGCTTCATCGATGAACGTCTTATCGTCGGTGTTCATCCGAAGCCTCGGCGGCAGGCCCGGGCCGGGCCCCGTCAGCCGACGCTGGCGACGACCTTGCCGCGGGCGCGGCCGTAGCTGACGACGCCGTCGGAGAGAGCGAACAGCGTGTAGTCCCTGCCCAACCCGACGCCGCGACCGGGGTGCACGCGCGTGCCGACCTGGCGCACGAGGATCGCGCCTGCGCGGACCCGCTGGCCCGCATAGACCTTGATACCGCGTCGCTGCGAGTGGCTGTCGCGTCCGTTGCGCGAGCTGCCCTGACCCTTCTTGTGTGCCATGCCCTTCGACTCCGCTCACCTGTGGCTCGCTGCGCACGGCAGCGGCCGGTCTGCCTGTCCGATCTTCGCTCGGCTTTCCCGTTTGATCTTCGCAGGGCTTCGCCTCGCTGCGCGCCGGACGGCTTGCCTCGCTGCGCGCGGCCTGCGGCCGCTTGCCGTCAGCCCTCGATCTTCTCGACGCGGATCTCGGTGAAGTCCTGCCGGTGGCCACTCCGGCGCCGGTAGTTCTTGCGCCGCTTCATCTTGAAGACCCGGAGCTTCGGCCCGCGACCCTGAGCCGTGATCGTGCCCACGGCCCGGGCGCCCGCGACGAGCGGCTGTCCCACCCGTGCGTCGCCCTCGCCGCCTACCAGCAGCACCTCGTTCAGCTCGACGCTGTCACCGACCGCGCCCGCGAGTCTGTCGACGCGAACCGATCGGCCCGGCTCGACCCGGTGCTGCTTGCCACCGGTCCGGATCACGGCGTACATCACGAATCCTCGCTGTTCTGGAGCCGCG
>CAZPNB010000274.1:0-4525 GCA_964587305.1 uncultured Spirochaetales bacterium
GCAGCGCGAAGTGTCGCAGCGATCGCCACACGGCGGCGAGAATACTCCGACACGGCGGCCGAGATATTTGGATGAAATTGACGAAGTCAGGCTAATTCGTCTAGATTCGCGAGCTGTGGGTCCCCGAGAGAGCCGCTCCCCTCACGTCGAGCAGCGCCGCCTGCGGATCCTCACCGCCGCCGCGCAGTGCTTCGCGAAGAGCGGGTTCGGGCGAACGCGCATCGACGACGTGGCGGCCGGGGCCGGCGTCTCGCGCGCACTCGTCTACAACCACTTCGGCTCCAAGGAAGAGCTGGCGCGCCGGGTGCGCGACCACATGCTGGACGAGTGGACGTCGGCGGTGGACCGCGCGCTTGCGGAATCGGCCAGTGCATCCGCGGCGCTCGCCGCCTGGCTGCGCGTGAACCTGGCCGAGTACCGCCGGCCGCTGCTCACCGCGCTCGTCGCGGCCGACGCTGCGCCGGTGCTGGTCGACTGGGACGTCGCGGCCGCGCGCGCGATGGAGGAGTGGCGCGCGAAGCTCGAGGCGCTCTTGCGGCTCGGCATCGCATCGGGTGAGTTCCGCGCCGATCTGGACGTGCCCTCCACCGCCGAGGTGATGCGCGCGATGCAGGTCGGCATGATGCAGCACCTGCTCGACGACAAGCCCTACCTCGACGTATCGGGCGAGCGTCACTTGCGCGCCGCGACGGAGCTCTTGATCGCGGGACTGCGCGCGGCAGCACCGGCGCAAGGAGGACTGGGATGACGGATGGACGGCTCTCGACGCCGATGGAGCGCGCGCCCGACCCCGGGCTCGGCACCGCACCGATTCCGAAGGAGCGCTACACGACGCGCGAGTTCATGTCGCGCGAATGGGAACAGATGTGGACGCGCGTGTGGCTCTTGGCCGGGCGCGAATCCGACGCCCCGAACCCCGGCGACTATTTTACGTTCGAGATCGGCGCCGAGTCGGTGCTGGTGATCCGCCAGCCCGACGGCAGCCTGGCCGCCCGCTACAACGTCTGCATGCACCGCGGCAACCGGCTGCGCGAGCCCGGCCGCGGCCACGCCGAGAGCTTCTCGTGCCTGTTCCACGGCTGGACGTACGGCATCGACGGCGCGCTGCTCCGGGTGGTCGATCCGCATTCGTTTCCGCAGGGCTGCGAGGGGCTCGACCTGCGCCCGGTGCGCTGCGACACCTGGGCCGGCTTCGTGTTCGTGAATCTCGACGACGATGCCGAGCCGCTGCGCGACTACCTGGGCGTCATCCCCGAACACCTCGACCCCTACCACTTCGACGAGTGGAAGGTCGCGTTCGACGCGACGATCGAGATCGAGTGCAACTGGAAGACGTCGGTCGACGCGTTCAACGAGGCCTATCATCTCTCCGCCACCCACACCTGGACGCTCGAGTTCAGCGACGACGTGAACACGCTCTACGATTGCTACGACAAGCACACGCGGATGATCTTCCCGGAGGTGCAGGCGAGCCCGCGCCACGAGGGCGCCGGCACGGTGACGCCCGGCATCCGCGACCTGTTCCTGGCGCGCGTCGGCGTGGACGTGGCGAACTTCTCGGGCGGGCCCGCCGCAGCGCGCACCGCGTTCGCCGACGCGATCCGCAAGATGGGTCCGGCGCTGGGCTGCGACTTCTCGGAGCTCTCCGAAGCCCAGATGTGCGACGACTTCCACTACACCGTCTTCCCGAACCTCACCTTCAACACCCACTCGCTCTTCACCTGGGTGTTCACCCATCGGCCGCATCCGGAAGACCCGAACAAGATGCTCTTCGACTTCTGGAGCCTGGTGCGCGCACCGGCTCAGGACTTGCCGCGCCCGGAGAAGCGCTTCTTCCGCACCGAGGACGGCGATACGCTCGCCGGCCAATGCGAGGGCGGCGACCTGCTCGACGAGGATCTCTACAACCTGCCGCGCATCCAGGCGGGCATGCGGTCGAGGGCGTTCCGGAGCCTGCACCTCGGCGAGCAGGAGGTGCGGATCCGCCACTTCCACCGCACGCTCGAACAGTATCTCGAGCGCGGGGCATGAGCGCCGTGACCGTGGACGTGTCGGGCCTCGGCCCAGGCCAGACCCGCGCCGTCGAGGCAAACGGCTGCGAGCTGCTGGTGTGCAACGCGCTGGGCCGTTTCTACGCGATCGCGAACCGCTGCCCGCACGCGCTGGTGCGCCTCGACGCGGCGGCGCTGCGCGGCGCCATCCTCGAATGCGCGGTGCACGGGGGCCGCCTCGACGTGCGCGACGGGAGCCCGCAGGGCCACCCGATCCGTAGGCCGGCGCGAACCTATCCGGTGCGCGACCGAAACGGCCACATCGAGATCGAGCTCGGCGCCTAGCCGATGTCGTCGAGGAGACACGTATGCACGACCTGGTGATCAGTGGCGGGACGCTCGTCGACGGCACCGGGGCCGCACCCCGCGAGGCCGACGTCGCGGTGTCGAACGGGCGCATCAGCGCGGTGGGCCAGGGCGTCGGAGCCGCCCGCGAGACGATCGACGCCCGCGGCAAGCTGGTCGCGCCGGGGTTCGTCGACATCCACACCCACTACGACGGCCAGGCCACCTGGGACTCGCTGCTCACGCCCTCGTGCTGGCATGGTGTGACCACGCTCGTGATGGGCAACTGCGGCGTCGGCTTCGCGCCGGTGCGCCCGGGCGACGAAGACTTCCTGATCGCGCTGATGGAAGGGGTCGAGGACATCCCGGGCACCGCGCTCGCCGCCGGCATGAAGTGGGGCTGGGAGAGCTTCCCCGAGTATCTCGACGCGCTCGAGCGCATCCCGCACGCGGTCGATCTCGGCACCCAGGTGCCGCACGGCGCGGTGCGCGCGTACGTGATGGGCGAGCGCGGCGCGAAGAACGAGCCCGCGACGCCCGAGGACATCGCGCGGATGGCGGCGATCGTGCGCGAGGGAATCGAAGCCGGGGCACTGGGGTTCTCGACCTCGCGCACGCTCGTGCACCGGGCCGTCGACGGCGAGCCGGTGCCGGGCACGTTCGCCGCCGCGGACGAGCTGTTCGGGATCGGCCGCGTGCTGCGCGAGCTCGGGCGCGGGCTGTTCGAGCTGGCGCCCGCCGGCGTGATGGGCGAAGACCTCGCCGCGCCGGCGAAGGAGGTGGCGTGGATGCGCAAGCTCTCCGCCGAGATCGGGCGGCCGGTGAGCTTCGCGCTGTCGCAGCACGACGTCGACAAGGATCAGTTCCGCGCGATCCTTCAGTACTGCGGCGAAGCGAACGCGGCGGGCGCGCGGCTTGCGCCGCAGGTGGGCTCGCGTCCGACGATGCTCTTGATCGGGCACCAGACCTTCCACCCGTTCTCGTTCAAGCCGACCTATCAGGCGCTCGAGCCGCTGCCGCTCGCCGAACGGGTGGTGAAGCTGCGCGATCCCGAGATCCGGCGGCGGATCCTGGCCGAGAAGTCCGCGGCCGGGCAGGACCCGCGCATCGGCGTGGTGATCTCACTGATCGAGAACGGGATGAGCAAGATCTTCCCGCTCGGCGACCCGCCGAACTACGAGCCCTCCCCCGAAACCAGCGTGGCTGCCGAGGCCGCGCGCTCGGGTCGCGACCCGTACGAAGTGCTCTACGACCGCATGCTCGAGCTCGACGGCCGCCAGCTCTTGATGCTCGCGATCCTCTCGTACAGCGACGGCGATCTCGAGGCGCTGCGCGAGATGCTCGAACACCCGACGAGCGCGTTTGGCCTGGGCGACGGCGGCGCCCACTGCGGCGCGATCTGCGACGCCAGCATGACCACGTTCCTGCTCACCCACTGGGCGCGCGACCGCTCGCGCGGCCCGAAGCTTCCGATCGAATGGGTGGTGCGCAAGATGACGCGCGACACGGCCGAGCTGGACGGGCTGTGCGACCGCGGTGTCGTCGATCCCGGCAAGAAGGCCGCCCTCAACGTGATCGACGGGAGCCGCCTCGCGCTGGCGCTCCCCGAGCTGGTGCACGACTTGCCCGCCGGCGCGCGGCGCCTGGTGCAGCGCGCGCGCGGCTACGAGGCCACGCTGGTTTCGGGCATCGTGACGATGCGCGACGGCGAGCACACCGGTGCACTACCGGGCCGCGTGATCCGCGGCCCGCAGGTGGGTTAGTCAATCAGGCGATCATCCGTTCTGCGGACCAGGGTCGGGCGGGAGATCGCGCCCGGGCTCGATCGACACGGTGGCCAGGTTGCCGGCGGCGCCCGGGAGCCGGCTCGCGAGCCACCCCGCGGCGAGCAGCGCGTGGCGCACCCACGGCGAGCGCGGCATCAACACGCGGGTGCTGAGCCAGCCGACGCGGACGTCGCAGCGCGCGCCGGAATCGAGGTAGTAGCTCGCGAGCAGCGCCTCGAGCGAGCGGCGGCTCCAGCGGTAGACGTGATTGTCGCGCGCGGTGAGGTTCGCGGTCTGGCCGCGCTCGATCCGGGTGGTGAGACCGAGCCGATCGAAGCCGGCCAGCAGCGCGCAGTCCCAGGGCTCGATGAACACCGCCCGATGGCGACACACCCGCAGCATCTCGTAGAGCCCGAGCGCAGG
>CAZPNB010000275.1:0-5213 GCA_964587305.1 uncultured Spirochaetales bacterium
GACTCCCGGGTCCGCGACTTCCGGCAGCGGGGCTTCCTGACGACGCGAGTGGACCTCTCGACGCGCCTGCGCCGCCGCTTCGCGCACCTCGTGCACGTGCTCGAGCCGCGCGCGGGTTATGCGCTGGCCTATACCCACTCCCAGGAACGCAACAGCCTGTTCGTGCCCGCTACCGCCGCGCCACTCGACCGGATCCGCGCGCTCGACCTCGACGCGGTGACGCGCGACGACGCCGACCGCATCGCCCGGGCCAACCGCGCCAGCGCGGGCTTCGACAACCGCCTGTACCTCGAGCGCGCCGACGGCGAAACCTCGCTGCTCGCCGACTTCTCGCTGCTCGGGCTCTACGACGCGGAGGGCGGGGCGTTCGACAGCGCGATCCTCGACGGCCGCGCGTTTCCGTCCGAGCAGGTCGATCTGCGCTTTCACGCCGACTTCGACCCCGATGCGGCGCACCTCGACGAGGGCCTCGCCGAAGCGCGCTGGAACCACCCGTCGGGCGTCGCATTCCAAGCCGGCTATCGCTGGGCGCGGCAAGCGCCGCTCGTTTTCGAGGACTTTGGGGTCAGCGACCGCTTCGACGAAAGCGACGACGTCGAGCACATCCATCAGCTGCGCGGCGGCGTCTCGCTCGATCTCACCGCGCAGTGGAGCGTGAGCTACGGGCTCGCCTACTCGATCGAGGGCAATCGCGTGCTCGCCAACCAGGGTCTGGTCGAATATCTGTCGCGCTGTGGCTGCTGGGCGCTCGGCCTCCAGGTTACGCAGGACCGCACGCGCGGTGTCGATGCGAAGGTGGTGTACCGCCTGGTGGGTCTCGGCGGCGAGCCGCCGCAGCCGCGCCCGAGCTTGCTTGACGGCTTGTAGGCCCTTTGGTAAGCCTCGGCACCGCCATCGCTTTTCGCCTCCATCGCCACCGGGCCGCAGCGGCCCCTTCCGAGGCCCCCGTGCTTCGCCCGTCCCAGGAATCCTTCGAACAGCTCGCCAGGCGGGGGAATTGGATTCCGGTGGTGCGCGAGATCCTGGCAGACATGGACACGCCGCTGTCGCTATTCCGGCGCCTCGACGACGGGCGCACCAGCTTCCTGTTCGAGTCCGTCGAGGGCGGCGAGAAATGGGGGCGCTTCAGCTTCATCGGCACCGGCGCGCGCGCGGTGTTCCGCGCACGCGGGTCCGCCGTGGAGTGGGAGGCGGACGGCCGTGTCGAGCGCATCACCGCGCCGGGCGACCCGCTCGAGATCCTGCGCGCGAAGCTCGCGGGCCTCCAGCCGGTGGCGATCGAAGGCTCGCGTCTGCCGCGCTTCCTCGGCGGCGCGGTCGGCCTGGTCAGCTACGACTGGGTGCGCTTCATCGAGCGCGTGCCCGACACGAATCCCGACGAGACCGGGATGCCGGACCTCTGGTTCGTGCTGCCCGAGACGATCGTGGTCGTCGACAACGTGCGGAAGACCGCGGCGATCGTGCGCCACGTGGCGGTCGAGGCCGACACCGACCTCGGCAAAGCGTACGCCACCGCGACGGCGGCGCTCGACGCGGTGGTCGAGCGGCTGCGCCAGCCGCTCGCCGCCGAGGTGTCGCGGGCGCCGGTGCGCGCACCGATGGACGTGGTGCGGAGCGTGACCCGCGAGGCGTTCCACGAGAGTGTCAAGCGCGCCAAGGAGTACATCGAGGCCGGCGACATCTTCCAGGTGGTGCTCTCGCAGCAGTTCCGGATCCCGCTCCAGGTGGATCCGTTCACGATCTATCGCCACTTGCGCGTGATCAATCCGAGCCCGTATCTGTTCTTCCTGCGCTGCGAGGGGCCGGTGCTGATCGGGTCGTCGCCGGAGATCCTGGTGCGTCTGGAGGACGGCCGGATCGACGTGCGACCGCTCGCCGGTACGCGCCCGCGCGGCCGGACGCCCGAGGAGGACGCCGCGTTCGAGGCCGACCTGCTCGCCGACCCGAAGGAGCGCGCCGAGCACGTGATGCTGGTGGATCTCGGGCGCAACGACGTCGGTCGCGTCGCGGTGGCCGGCAGCGTGCGGGTCAGCGAGTACGCGACGGTCGAGCGCTACTCGCACGTGATGCACATCGTCTCGAACGTGCAGGCGCGCCTGCGCGACGGGCTCGACTGGCTAGACCTGCTGCGCGCGACGTTCCCGGCCGGCACGCTGTCGGGCGCGCCGAAGGTGCGGGCGATGGAGATCATCGACGAGCTGGAGACGCTGCGGCGCGGGCCCTACGGCGGCTGCGTCGGCTACATCGACTACTCGGGAAACATGGACACGGCGATCGCAATCCGCACGCTGCTGGTGAAGGACGGCGAGATCTTCCTTCGCTCGGGTGCCGGCATCGTCGCGGACTCCGACCCCGAGTCCGAGTACCAGGAGACGGTCAGCAAAGGCCGCGCGTTGGTCGAGGCGATCGACATGGCGCGAGAGGGAGTCGACTGAGCGGGGCACCATGCGCGTCGCGATGATCGACAACTACGACTCCTTCACCTACAACCTCGTGCAGTATCTGTCGGAGCTGGGCGCGCAGGTCGAGGTCGTGCGGAACGACGCCGTCTCGGCCGAAGCGCTGCTCGACCGCGGGCCGGCGGGCGTCGTGATTTCGCCTGGCCCGGGCGATCCCGACGGCGCGGGAATCTCGATCGAAGTCGTGCGCGCCTGCGCCGAGCGCGGCACGCCGCTGCTCGGCGTTTGCCTCGGGCACCAGTCGATCGGCGTCGCGTTCGGCGGGCGGATCGCGCGGGCGCGCCGGATCATGCCCGGCAAGGTCTCGGCGATCGAGCACGACGGGCAGGGCGTGTTCGAAGGCATCGAGACGCCGCTCGAGGCGACCCGCTACCACTCGCTGGTGATCGACGAGTCCTCGTGCCCGGACGAGCTCCTGATCAGCGCGCGCACGGCCGATCGCGAGATCATGGCCGTGCGTCACCGCGCGCTCCCGATCGAAGGCGTGCAGTTCCATCCGGAGTCGATCCTCGCCCCGTGCGGCAAGCGGCTGCTCGGCAACTTCCTCGCCCGCTGCCGCCGGCGGGCGGACTCGTGAGCGTGCGCGCCGCGGTCGAACACGCCGTGCGCGGGGTCGAGTTGCCGCCCGCGCTGCTCGAGGCGGCGTTCGCGGAGATCACCGCCGGCGTGGCTTCGCCGATCGGGGTCGCCGCGCTGCTCGCCGCGCTGCGCACCAAGGGCGAGACGGTCGGGGAGATCGTCGCGGCGGCTCGCGCGCTGCGCGCGGTGGCGGTGACGGCGCCATGCCTCGACCCGCGCACCGTCGACACCTGCGGCACCGGCGGCGACGGCGCGCACACCTTCAACATCTCGACCACCGCGGCGTTCGTCGTAGCCGGCGCCGGCGTGCCGGTGGCGAAGCACGGCAACCGCGCGGCGTCGAGCCAGTCGGGCAGCATCGACGTGCTCGAGGCGCTCGGCGTCGGCATCGATCTCGACGTGGCCGACGCCGCGCGCGTGCTCGCCGCGGTCGGCATCGCGCCATTCTTCGCGCGGCTCGCGCACCCGGCGATGCGCCACGTGGCAGAGGTCCGCCAGCAGCTCGGGATCCGCACGCTGATGAACTGCATGGGGCCGTTGTTGAACCCGCTCGGCGTACGGCGCCAGATGATCGGCGTCTACGACCGCGCGCTGGTTCCAAAGCTGGCGGCGGCGCTCGCCGCGCTCGGGTCCGTGCGCGCGCTGGTCGTGCACGGCAGCGACGGCCTCGACGAGGTGACGGTCACCGGCATCACGCACGCCGCGTGGCTCGACGGCGGCGCGGTACGCGAGCTGGAGATCGATCCGCGGGCGCACGGCATCGCACGGGCGTCTGGCGAGGCGCTGCGCGGCGGCGATCCGGCGCACAACGCGAAGATCACCGCCGCGGTGCTCGACGGAGAGCACGGACCGCGCCGCGACGTCGTGCTGCTGAACTCCGCTGGCGCGCTGTGGGTGGCGGGAGCCGCCGCCGATCTCGCGGAAGGTCTCGCGCTCGCGCGCAAAAGCCTCGACTCCGGGGCGGCGCGCGCGAAGCTCGCGGCGCTGATCGCGGCCACCGCGCAAGTCGCGCGCAGCGAGCCGAAGGCGAGCGAAGACCAGTGGCCGGGGCGGCGATGATTCTCGACCGGATCCTCGATCACAAGCGCGTCGAGCTCGCGGCGGCGTGGCGCCGCGAAACTCCCGAGTCGCTGGCGCGCCGCGCCGAGGCGGAGGCAGGGCCGCTGCGCGACTTCGCCGGTGCGATCGCCCGCGGGCCGGAGCCGCGCGTGATCGCCGAGGTCAAGCGCCGCTCGCCGAGCCGGGGCGTGATCCGGGCGGACTTCGACCCGGTCGCCTGCGCTACCGCCTACGCCGAAGGCGGCGCTGCCGCGATCTCGGTGCTCACCGACGAGTCGTTCTTCGGCGGGCACCTCGACTTCCTGGCGGCGGTGCGCCGCGCGGTGGACACGCCGCTCTTGCGCAAGGACTTCGTGATCGATTCCTACCAGGTCGACGAGGCGCGCGTGGAGGGCGCCGACGCGGTGTTGCTGATCGCCGCCGCGCTGGCGCCCGACGCGCTCGCAAGGCTCCGCTCGCGCGCCGAGGCACTCGGGCTCACCGCGCTGGTCGAGGTGCACGACGAGGCCGAGCTCGAGGTCGCGCTGGCGGCCGGCGCGCGCGTGGTCGGCATCAACAACCGCGATCTGCGCACCTTTGACACGGATCTGCGCGTCACCGAGCGCCTCGCGCCGCGGATTCCACAGGGGGTCGTCGTGGTCGCCGAAAGTGGCATCTTCACCCGCGCCGACATGGCGCGACTGGCCGAGTCCGGAGTGCACGCTTTCCTGGTCGGAGAGTCGTTGATGCGCGAAGCGGACGTGGCCGGCGCGCTGCGGCGCCTGCGGAGGGTTTCGTGAACGTTCGAATCAAGATCTGCGGGATCATCCACCCGGACGATGCCGAGATCGCCGTCGCTGCGGGGGCGGACCTGCTCGGCCTGAACTTCGTCCCGTCGTCTCCGCGCTGCCTGGATCTCAAGACGGCGGCGGCGATCGCGGCGCGCGTGGCGGGTCGCGTCGAGCTGGTGGGCGTGTTCCAGAACGCCGAGCCCGAGGAGATCGAGCGCGTGCTGCGCCGGGTGGATCTCGATCGCCTCCAGTTCCACGGTGACGAGACGGAGGAGCAGGTCGAGAGCGTGGATCTTCCGGTGATCAAGGCGATCCGCGGCGCCGATCCCGACGCCGCCGAGCAGTA
>CAZPNB010000276.1:0-2627 GCA_964587305.1 uncultured Spirochaetales bacterium
CACGATGTCCGCGCCAGCCGTGATCGCGTCGCTGGCGATCTGCTCGAGCGCCGTTGCGTCGGGCGTTCCGGCGAAATCATGGTAGGAGACGATCAGCAGCTTCTGGCTCTCCCGGATCGCCTTTGCGACGACGGGAAGCACTTCCGAAGCTCCAAGCTCTACGTCGACGGCGTCGACGTCGGGGAGGATCTCCAGGTAGAGCGAGAGACGATCCGCCTCGGTCCCTTGCCAGGATCCTCCCTCGCGCTGCGCGCGAATCGTCGCGATCGTCGGAAGCCGGCGAAATCGCGGGAGCACGGAGCGGACGTGGCGAGCGCCGACCTGGGAGAACTTGTCGACCCGGATCTCGGCGATATCGAGACCGTTCCGGGCGGCATCCGAGATCGCCAGCTCCTGCGCCGCGTCGGAGAACGGAACCGCGATCCGCGGCACTCTGCCGAGCTCCAGCGAGCCGAGTTCGAGCATCAGTGGAAGCGCGGCGCCGCCCCGCGGCAGCGGATCCCGAACAGGCGGCCGTCGCGCAGGCCGGTGAGGAACGGCCCGACCACCGGGCCGACGGTGCGCGTGTGCGGATACTCGAGGGTGTAGCTCGTGGGAGGCAGCGCCATCCGGCGGAGACTAGGTCGGAGAGTCGCGACGCCGCAAGACGGTCGCGTCATCGGCGTAGAGCCGGGCTCCCGACCTCGCTCCGCAGCGCCTCGAGATTCGCGCGGTGTTCGGCATGATCTGGCGCCAGCGCGACCGCGCGCTCGAGCGATGCGATCGCGCGCGCCACGTCGCTGTTCTGGTAGTAGGCCACACCGAGGTTCGCGTGCGTGTCGGCGTCGTCGGGCCGGATCTCCACCGCACGCTCGAGATAGCGCACCGCGTCGGCACGGCGCTCGGGACGGTGCTCGAGGATCAGCGTCCCGAGGTTGAACGCGACGTTGCGGCGGACCGGGTTCACGTCGAACAGGCGTTCGAGGGTGGCGAACGCGCCGTCGACATCGCCCCGCCGCCGTTGCACGGTTGCCAGCATCTCGAGCGCGCGTTCGTAGCGCGGGTGGACGCGCAGCGCCGTTTCGAGATGGCCGATCGCCGTCTCCACCAGACGCGCGCTCTCCGCTGGTTCGGAAACCTCGCGTGCGCGGGTCAACAGCACGTCGGCTGTGTTCGCGTTGGCGAGCGCGCTCTGCGACGAGACAGCGATGTCGGTGGTGAAGAGCGTGTAGCTGTCCTTCCATGCGGGATTGCGGAGCACGGTCAGGATGCCGAGCGGCAGCGCGCCGAAGAGCACCGCCGCCACCGCGACCGGCGCCCGCCGAGCCGGCGCTGGAACCCAGCGATCGAGCCCCGCGAGCAGCGCCCACGCCAGCCCGAGCGCCGCGCCCGCCGAAGGCAGGAACAGGAAGCGCTCCCCCATGAACGTGCCGATCGGGAATAGCAGGTTCGATGCAACCGACAGCGTCGCGAGGTAGAAGCCCGCGGCGTAGGCGGCGATTCCCCGCGTGCGCAGACCCGACAGCGCGATCGCGGCCAGACCGAGCTGCACGACCAGGCCCAGACACGGCCACCCGTCGCGCCAGGACAGGATCGGGATGTGGTACGGCCCGTAGTCGTGCGTCAGCGGATGCGGCCACAGCAAGAGCTTCGCGTACAGCCCGAGCGTGTAGAACACCGTCGCATAGGCATCTGCGGTGGACGCGCCGAGGAACGGGTCGTTCAGCAGCTCGGCCCGGCCAGGCACGCTCGATACGCTACTCGCTCGCAGGGCCAGGTAGACGAGCGCCGCGAGGCCGAGGCCGGGCATCACGCGGGCGAATCCGGTGCGGAAGTCGTCGCGGAAGAACCAGAGCGACAATGGCACGACGGCCAGAAAGGTGATCGCATTCTCCTTCGAGAGCAGCGCCAGGAAGAAGAGCGCGGCAGCGGCGACCGCCGGTGCGCGTTGCGGCGTCGCGGCCGCGCGCAGACACAGCCGCAGGCTCGAGAGAGCCAGCAACAGCGCCAGGATCTCATCGCGGCTCTTCAGGTTCGCCACCACCTCGGTGTGGACCGGATGGATGGTGAAGATCAGCGCGGCCACGAACGGAAGCGAGAGCCATTCTGGAGCTGAGCGCCGCGCGCGTTCTCCCAGCAACTCCGCCGCCGCCCGGTAGAAGACCACGCAGCACAGCGCGTAGAGCAACACGTTGACCCCGTGGTGGGCGAATGGGTTCGCGCCGAACACGGAAATCTCGACGGCAAACGTGACGAGCGAGAGCGGACGATAGCGACCGCCGACGACCGGATTGGCCTTTGCGCCCAGGTACCCGCGGAAGGAGTCCGCGGTGAGGAGGCTCGGAATGCCAGCCAGCCCTGCCTGGGTGAACTCGTTGCGCGTGAGCACCAGCGCGTCGTCGAGCGCATAGCCGTGACCCAGCGTATTCGCGTAAAGGCCGAACGCGAGCGCGACGACGATCGCCAGGTGGAATCGGCGCGTGCGCGCGGCCATCACTCGAACGCCGACCGCTACGCGCGATGGTTTACGATGCTCGCCGACGCGAACTGCTCGAGGAAGTCGTGCGGGAAGCCGAGCTCGATCCGGCTCGCCGCATCGAGCCGGGCCGCGTCCTCGGGGTCCAGCTCGAAGTCGAGGCAGCCCAGGT
>CAZPNB010000277.1:0-3845 GCA_964587305.1 uncultured Spirochaetales bacterium
GCGGATTCTGCCTCGCGCAGACGCGGCCGCAGCTCCTCGCCGGCGAGCTTGCGCGCGGTCTCCACCACCAGCGCCAGCTCGTCTCCGGGATCGAGATCAAACACTCGCTATCTCAGCGGTGCGTCGCAACGCCGCGGTACATCTGCGCGAGGATTCCCGGGCCCTTGCCGCGGAAACGGTCGAGTGAGGTCAGCTCGAAGCCGACCCCCGCGACCAGCCGGTCGATCGGGCGATTGATGTTGCAGCCGCCGGTGAGCCGACTCCACAGCGGATTGAGGCGGTCCTGCCAGCGCGCGGTGCTCGCGCGCTCCGCCACGCCGTGCTCGATGAAGACGTAGCGGCCGCCGGGCTTCAGCACGCGGTGCATCTCGGCCAGCGCGGTGGTGGCGTCGGGAATCGAGCACAGCGTCCACGTGGTGATCACGCAGTCGAAGCGCCCGGCGTCGAACGGCAGCGCACCGTCCGCGCGCAGCGCGGTGCGCGTGACCGGAAACGACGCCGCGGCGATCCGCGCGTCCACCGTCGCGACACCCTCGGTGACCAGCGGGTCGAGCCCGGTCACGGACTTCACGGCGGACGGGTAGTGGCGCAGGTTGCGTCCGGTGCCAAAGCCCACCTCGAGCACCTCACCCTCGGCCTGGCACGCGGTGTCGGGCCGCAGGTCGTCCATGAAGCGCATCGCCCAGTCCTGGAACCTAGGCTTGAGCTGGAACCGAGGCTCGAGGAACTCGCGCAGCGCCATTGGGAACCCTCCGCCAGCGCCACTCTACCCCAGGATGCGAAGACCCAAGAACTTGTCTTGACGCAGAAACATTAACGATGTAGTTAACTAAAAATCCAACCGGAGGATTCCGATGGCGACCCGACCGATCCGTGGCCCCCAGGCCATCGTCCCGTACCTGGCCTACGACGACGCGCCGGCGGCGATCGCGTTCCTGTGCGACGCGTTCGGCTTCGAGGAGCGCTACCGGATCCCGATGGCCGACGGCAGGGTCGGGCACGCGGAGCTCGTCTACCGCGGCAACGTGCTGATGCTGGCCTCCGCGTATCCGGAGATGGGCTTCACGAGCCCGGCGAAGCTCCCGACCGTACACACCCAGGTGCACATCTCCGTCGAGGACGTCGACGCGCACTTCGTCCGCGCGCGGGCGGCCGGCGCGACGATCGCGTCCGAGCCCACCGACCAACCCCACGGCGACCGCGAGTACCGCGCCGTCGATCCCGAAGGCCACCGCTTTAGCTTCTCCACCTCGGTGCGGGAGATGTCGCCGGAAGAGATCCGCGCGGCCTACGCCGGGCAGTAGCGGTGGCCGAAGCGGCGATCGATCGCACGCTCGCGGCGCTGGCCGACCCGACGCGGCGCCGCGTGGTCGAGCGGCTGCGCCGCAGCCCGCGCCGGGCCGGCGAGCTGGCCGATGAGTTCGGCGTCAGCGCGCCGGCGATGAGCCGACACCTGCGGGTGTTGAGGACGCGGGGGCTGGTGGAAGAGGAGCGCGCAGAAGGCGACGCGCGCTGCCGCGTCTACCGGCTGCGCCCCGAGCCGTTCCGCGACCTCGCGTCGTGGCTGGCCCACGTGGAGGAGTTCTGGACCGACCGGCTCGGCGCGTTCAAGCGCCACGCCGAGCGCGCGCAGCGGAAGAGCCGGCGTTGAGCGACGCGGACGCCGTGCGCGTGACGTCCCGCGTGGACGTCGATCCGGCCACCGCGTTTCGCGTGTTCACCGAAGAGGTCGACGCGTGGTGGCGCGACGGGCCGCGCTTCCGCTGGCATCCCGAGCGCGGCAGCGCGCTGCGCTTCGAGCCCGGCGTCGGCGGCCGTTTCCTCGAAACGTACGCCGATGCGCCGGGCGACGGCTTCGAGGTGGGCCGGATCCGCGTGTGGGACCCGCCGCGCCGACTCGTGTTCGGCTTTCGTGCCCGCAACTTCCTGCCGGACCAGTCCACCGAGGTGGAGGTGCGTTTCGAGGCCGACGGCCCGGCCACGCGCGTGACCGTCGAGCACCGTGGCTGGGCCGCGCTGGGCGCCGAACATCCGGCGCGGCACGGGATGGACGCCCCCGCGTTCCGCGCGATGATGGGCGGCTGGTGGGCGGACCTGCTCACCGCGGCGCGGCGCCATGCCGCCGGGCGCCGCTGAAGGAGGATCACGCGATGTCCGCTTCCAACACCGAGAAGGGGTTCGACCTCGAGACGACCTACCTCGTGCTGGCCGACGGTCCCGATGCAAGACGGATCGAGGTGGGTCCCGATTTCTGGCAGACGATCGACTCGCGCGGCGACCTCGACTCCGGTCGGATGGTCGGCGTCTTCCGCTACGACGCCGACTGGACCACCTGGGAGGTGCATCCCGACGGCGACGAAATCGTGATGCTGCTGTCGGGCGCGGTGGATCTCGTGCTCGACGAGCCGGACGGTGAGCGCGTCGTCGCGCTGCGCGACCGCGCGGCCTGCGTCGTGCCGCGCGGCGTCTGGCACACCGCGGACGTGCACGGCCCGGGCGAGGCGCTGCACATCACGCGCGGCGCAGGCACACAGCACCGCCCGCGCGCGTGATCCACCGTTCGCTACTGCGCAGAGCGACCCAGCGCGGCGCTGCGCTGCGCGCGCGGGTCGCGCAGCGGCCGTTCGCGCAGCGCGTGAACTTCGGCCGCGCTGTAGGGGGGATCCGGCTCGACACCGGACATCTCGCTCGAGACCCAGTTCAAGAGCGCCGCCAGACGGTTGTCGTCGAGCGCCGCCTGCGCGACGCCCGGTACGCGCACGAGATAGGTGCGCCCGGCCGGCGTTTCGAGGAACGGGCGGAGGCGGGTCAACGGTGGCACGACGCCTGGCACGCCTGCGCCGTCCTGCCGATGGCACCCCGAGCAGTGCAGCACGTAGTCTTCCGCGGGTGGCGGAGCAGCGGCAGATGCCGTTGCCGCCAGCCACATCAGTGCACCCGCAACCCAGGCATGCTCTCTCATCTCTCGGGCTGGCGTTCGGTCGCCTGACCGAGCACGACCGCTACCGAGCAGTGGTACACCTGCGAACGCGCCGACGCGCACCAGTTGATGTCGTTGTTGCGAACCCAGTGATAATCGGGGCGGTCGCCCTCGTTGCGATTACAGCCGCAGCGCGCGCAGAAGCCCTTTCCGCAGCAGTCGTTGTACGAGATGATGTAGTCCTTTCCGTCGGCCGGGTTGCGACACGTGCCCACCCAGGTGACCGGCGCCATCTCGGTTCCGGGCGGACACGCCGACGCGCTGCCTCCGCAGCACGCGCACGCGAAGCCGTCGATCGCGCAGTGCCGCCAGTACTCGCAGCGGGTCGGATCGCCCTCCGGCCCGGGGATGTCCTCGTCGGGCGGAGGCACACGCGCGCCCTCTGCCGCGCTGCGCGCCACCGGCAGCAGCGGAAGGCTGGCGCCGCCGGCGAGCAGCGCGCCCAGCCGCGCGAGGAATGTGCGGCGGCCGATCCGTCGCGCAAGGCCGCGGGTCGCCCGCTCGATCCGAGCGTCGAGATCGCCCATGTCAGATCCCCTCCACCGCGACCCGCGGCGTTCGGGACAGGTGCTCCTGGATCGTCGGCGCGCCGAGCCGCTGCGCCTCGAACAGGCTCTCGACGTGTTCGCGCGTGTTGACGAGGCCCTTGGCGCGCACGACGCCCGCCGCGTCGATCAGCACCGCGTACGGCAGCTTCGCGACCTCGAAGCGGAGCCCGAGCTCGCGCGAGAGCGCGTAGCTCTCCGGCTCGAGGCGCTGCTCGCGCGCGAATGCCGTGTGCTCCGCGGCATCTCCGTCACTGGCGATGACCAGCCGCACGTCGCCTTCCACGGCCACCGCACGCCTCAGCGTCGGGAGCAGCGTC
>CAZPNB010000278.1:0-5991 GCA_964587305.1 uncultured Spirochaetales bacterium
CTGTTCGATCAACGCGGCATCCTGCGGCAGGCCCGCGTCCGGGACGCCGGCGAACGCGGCGTGGATCTGGCGCAGCGGGTCCGCGACCGAGAGCACCTTGCCGACGTCGGGCCGGCTCGCGAGCGCGCGGGGGTTCGTCAGCGACTCGCCGTCGTGCGCGGTGACGACCACGTTCATCGGGCTGATCCCGGACAGGCGCTCGCGGATCGCCTCGTACGAGTCGCGCACCTCGCTGCCGACCGGGAACCAGCGCGTCGCGTCGGTCTCGACCTGGATCCACGGCAGGCCCAGTGCGGTGCCGGCGATCAGCGCTCCCCAGCTCGCGAGCAGCGCGCGGCGATGGCGCGCGACGAAGCCGACCAGCGCGGGGCCCCACACGTCCCCGATCCGCGCGCGGAGACGCGGCTCGCGCGTGGTGAAGGGCAAGAGACACAGCGCCGCGGGCACCACCGAGAGCGCGGCCGCCGCGACGGCGAGCGTGCCGATCGCGCCGAACAGACCGAGATCGCGGATCGCCTCGATGCGGATCAGGGCCACGCCGAGGAAGCCGATCGCGGTGGTGAGGCCCGACAGCGCGACCGGGCGGGCCACCTCCTGGATCTGCTCCTCGAGCTCGGCCGGCGTTCGGCTGGCGCTGGCCGCGTGGAGCACGTGGATCGTGTACGCGCTGCCGACGGCGAGCCAGAGCGGCGGCAGGATGATCGTGGAGAAGCTGAGCGGTGTGTGGCTCGCCCCCATCGCTCCGAGCGCGCACAGCGTTCCGAGGCCGCTCGCACCGAGCGAGACGACGACCGCGCGGCGCGATCGGAACACGCCGTACAAGAGCGCGCCGATCGCGGCGATCGTCAGCGGCACGAAGAGCAGGATCTCGCGCTCGCTCTGCCGGTTCGACTCGGTGCGGAAGATCGGAACCCCCGAGACCCACGCACGGCTCCCCGAGATCGCGCTGCGCACGCGGTCGATGATCGCCTCGATCTGGTGGCCCAGGTCGGCCTCGAGCAGCAGGTTGATCGCCATCACGCGTCCGTCGTCGGAGACGAGGCTACGCGGCGCGATCCGGTCCTGGGCGAGCAGAGCGGACACGCCCGCCAGCGCGGGGTCGTCGGGGCGGACCGTCCCGGGGAGCGCGGGGTCGAGCCGCAGGTCGCCGCCCGCGTCGGTGCGGATCACTGGAACCGTGGCCACGCTGTCGACGCGGCGCACGCCGGGTACGCCGGAGAACTCCACGGAGAGCTGCGAGACCCGCGCGAGCAGCGCGGGATCGAACGGCTGCTCGCTCTCGAGCGCTACGACCAGGATCTCGTCGCCGCCGTACTGCGCGAGGCTCTGCTGATAGAAGCGCCACGCCGGGCCCTGCTGGGACAGGATGCTCTCGGTGGTGGGATCGAACTCGAGGCGCGCGATGCCCGCGCCGGCGAGCGCAGTCAGGCACAGCCAGAAGCCGAGCACCGCGCGCGGGCGGTGCGCGCTCGTGCGGACCAACCATCCGAGAACGGGGCTCTTGCGGCGACTGGTCACGAACCCGCCTTCGCGGTCTCGGGAATCTCAGCCGCGCAGCTCGCGCTTGAGGATCTTCCCGGTCGGGCCCTTCGGCAGGGTCTCAACGAACGCGACGATGCGCGGATACTTGTATGCGGCGAGGCGCTCCTTACAGTAGGCGATCACGTCCTCGGCGGTGAGCTTCGAATCACTGGAGACGATCACCGCCTTCACCTCTTCGCCGTGGCTCTCGTGCGGGATACCGATCACCGCGGCTTCGACGATCGCCGCGTGCGCGTAGAGCACTTCCTCGATTTCGCGCGGGTACACGTTGAAGCCGCCGCGGATGATCATGTCCTTTACGCGGTCGACGATCCGGTAGGAGCCGTTCGCGTCGCGGATGCCGATGTCACCCGAGTGGAACCAGCCGCCGCGCAGCGTCTCGCGCGTCGCGTCGGCGCGGCCGAGGTAGCCCTTCATGATGTTGTGGCCGCGGATGCAGATCTCGCCGCGCTCGCCGTCGGCGACGGGCTGGTCCTTCTCGTCGAGGATCGCCATCTCGACGCCCCACACCGGGTAGCCGATCGAGCCGGGCGTGCGCGAGCGGCCGGGCATGTTGAAGCTCGCGACCGGCGACGTCTCCGACAGGCCGTAGCCCTCGAGGATCTCGACGCCGAACTTCGCCTCGAACGCCTTCATCACCTCCACCGGCAGCGCCGCGCCGCCGGACATGCACCAGCGCAGCGCGGAGAGGTCGCGCGCGGCCCCCGGATGGTGGAGCAGCGCGAAGTACATCGTCGGGACGCCGGCGAACAGCGTCACGCGGTCGCGCTCCATGATCGCGAACGCGTCCTCGGGCGTGAAGCGGGGCAGCAGCGTGAACGTGCCGCCGGCCGCGATGCTGGCGTTCTGGATGCAGGTCTGGCCGAAGGAGTGGAAGAGCGGGAGCGTCGCCAGCGCGACGTCGTCGGGCGCGAGCGGGATCAGCTTCGGCACGACCAGCGAGCAGTTGATCAGCAGGTTCGAGTGGGTGAGCTCGGCGCCCTTCGGCTTGCCGGTGGTGCCCGAGGTGTAGAGGATGACGGCGGTGTCGGTGGGCAGCGTGGGATGGATGGAGTCGGCGGGCGGCGCCGCCGCAAAGCCCGCGACGGTGTCGCTGCCGGACCCGGCCGCCCACGCGATCGGAACCCCGGCAGCCAGAGCGCCCGCCTTCGCCGGAGCTTCGAAGAGCGGGTGCGCGAACAAGAGAGCTGCCTTGGAGTCTTCCAGGTGGTACTGCACCTCGGGGGCCGTGAGCAGCACGTTGAGCGGCACGACCGTGCAGCCGGCGTAGAGGATCCCGTAGTAGGCCTGCGTGAACTCCGGCAGGTTCGGGATCATGATCGCCACCGTCGCGCCGGGCTCGATGCCGCGCGCGCGCAGGCTTCTCGCGATACCGCGGGCGGCGCGGTCGAGCTCGGCGTAGGTGACACGCTGGTCGCCCAGGCGAAGCGCCGCGTGGTCGGGGCGGAGATCGGCGCTGGCCTGGAGGATCGAGCCGAGGTTGAGGTGCATCGGGACGTGGACCTCTCGGGAGCCGGGGCCTGCACTCTAACACGGGCGCCGCGCGCCCTTCAGCTTCCGGCGCGCAGAAGCATTCCCGCCCACACACCGATCGCGGTGAGAAACGCGAACAAGCCGGAGCGAACGGCGATCTTGCCGGCGCGGCGGTGCTGCGCGAGCCCGGGCAGCGAATCGGCGCCGGGCGGGACCACCAGCTCGGGACCCAGTCTCCGCTGGAAACGCAGTGCCCGGAACAGCGCATAGCCGCCGGCCAGCAGCATCGCGGCGATGCACAGCTCGTGGGTGTAGAGGATTGCGTGGTCGATCGAGGTCCACACGCTGCGATCCTCCTTGCCGAGGAACGCGACCTTGAACAGGTAGGAGGCAAGGAAGACGCCGACCGGCGCGGTGGCGACGAGCATCATCCGCCGGTGGCTGCGAACTTCACCGCGGCGGATCGCGCGCACGCCGCGGGCGCCGCAGACGACGATGACGCCGAGGTTGACGAGCGCGCCGGTCCAGTACAGGAGCTTGGGATCCATGCTCCGGCGGATCCTATGCGCCGCTCACTGCCGGCGCAGCCCCAGCGCGAACTCGGCGATCAGCTTGCGGTGCAGCTCGCTGGTGCCCTCGCCGAACTCCAGCGCCTTGGCCTCGAGCAACAGGCGCCCGACCTCGTACTCGGCGCTGACGCCGTAGCCGCCGTGGATCGCGATCGCGTCGAGCGCGTTGTGCGTGGCCGCCTCGCTCGCCATCAGCTTCGCGAGCGACGCCTCCATGCTGGCGCGCTCGATCCCCGCGTCCTTCATGCGGCCCAGCCGGTAGACCACACCGCGCGCGCCCTCGGTGCGGCAGATCATGTCGGCGATCTTCTGCTGGATCATCTGGAACTCGCCGATCTTCTGGCCGAACGCCTCGCGCTCGCGCGCGTACGCGACGGCGAGGTCGATGCAGCGCTGCGACTGCCCGATGCAGCGCGCCGCCACCGAATAGCGACCCATGTCGAGCGCCGAGCCCAGCACCGGGAAACCGCCGCCGGGCTGGCCGAGCAGGTTCGCGTCGGGCACGAAGGTGTTCGCGAAGTGCACTTCGGCCAGGTTGTCGCGCTTGAGCGTGCGCATCGGGAACGCGCCGATCGTGATCCCCTCGCTCTCGCGTGGGTCCACCAGCAGCGCGGTGACGCCTTTGTGCTTCTGTGCGAGGTCGATCGACGCGACCACGAAGAAGAGCCCCGCGTGCGCGGCGTGGGAGATGAAGACCTTGGTCCCGTTGAGGCGCCAGCCGCCCGCGACGCGCGTGGCGGTGGTCTTCAGGTTCCCGAGGTCGGTGCCGCCGCCGGGCTCGGTGAGGCAGGCCGACGTGAGGCACTCGCCCGCCGCGATCGGCGGCAGCCACTTCTCCTTCTGCGCCTCGCTGCCCCAGCGCAGGATCGACCCGCCGACCAGCGAGTTGCTGACGGAGACCACCGACGCCACCACCCAGTCGACGCGCGCCAGCTCCTCGCAGATGATTCCGTAGCTCGTGACGTCGCTGTAGGAGCCGCCGTAGCGCTCGGGGATCATCGGGCCCATGTAGCCGAGCGCCGGGAGCTTGCGGATCAGCTCGATCGGGTAGCGCTCCTCGCGCTCGTAGCGCTCGACGTGCGGCAGGATCTCCTTCTCGGCGAACTCCCGGACCGCGGCGCGCACCATGCGCTGCTCCTCGGTCAGGTCGAAGTCCGCGATCCGCTCCTGGGGATTCGACAAGCGGGGCCTCCGGAGGGGGCAGCATAGCCATCCGCGCCTGTCCCGCTCTTTGCGCCCCCGGGACGTCTCGCCTACGCTGCCGGCCCCTCAGGCGGAGATCCGATCGTGAAGAAGGCGAAGCCGCTGCCCCATCGCAACCGCCGCAAGAGCGCACGCCACCGCGCGAAGCTCAAGGCGAAGCACCGCCGCGCGCGGATGCGCAAGAGCTCGGGCGAGCGGCGCACCTACCGCTGACAAGCGCCCGTCTTCGGACCCTGATGAGCCCCGCCCCTTCGCAGCCGTTCCGCTTCGCACTCGAGGGCACCTCCGGCGACGCGCGCGCCGGCGCGTTCTCGACGCCGCACGGGCCCTTCAACACCCCGGCGTTCATGCCGGTCGGCACGCACGGCGCGGTGAAGGCGATGACGCCCGACCAGGTCGCCGCCACCGGCAGCGAGATCGTGCTCGCCAACACCTATCACCTGGCGCTTCGGCCCGGCGAGGAGCTGGTGGCGAAGCTCGGCGGGCTGCACGCGTTCATGCGCTGGGATGGCCCGATCCTCACCGACAGCGGTGGTTGCCAGGTGTTCTCGCTGCCGAAGGCGGAGATCTCCGACCGCGGCGTCCGCTTCGCGAGCGAGGTCGACGGCGCGAGCGTCGACCTCACGCCCGAGCGCTCGATCGCGATCCAGCACGCGCTCGGCGCCGACATCGCGATGGCGTTCGACGAGTGCACGCCCTATCCCGCGGACGAAAAGCTCGCGCGCACCGGCGTGCGCCGCACGCTCACGTGGCTCGAGCGCTGCGCGAAGGCGCACGCGGGCAACCGCTCGCAGGCGCTGTTCGGCATCGTGCAGGGCAGCACCTACCGCCACCTGCGCACGAGCTGCGCGCAGGCGGTGGTCGCGATGGATCTGCCCGGCATCGCGATCGGCGGCGTGTCGGTCGGCGAGGGGCACGACCTGCTCGTGCAGGTGACGCAGTGGACCGCGCCGCTCCTGCCCGAAGACAAGCCCCGCTACCTGATGGGCGTTGGGCTGCCCGAAGACCTGCTCGCCGCGATCGGGCTCGGCATCGACATGTTCGACTGCGAGATCCCGACGCGCTACGCGCGCAGCGCCACGGTGTTCACGCGCCGCGGCCGCGTGCGCCTGACGAACCGGCGCTACCGCCGCGACGCGTACCCGATCGACCCGAGCTGCGACTGCGCGACCTGCGCGGGTGGCTTCACGCGCGCGTATCTCCA
>CAZPNB010000279.1:0-4113 GCA_964587305.1 uncultured Spirochaetales bacterium
GGCATGGACGATGTCGAAGCTGGCGTCCGGAAAGCGCGCCTCCGCAAGGCTCCCCGTATAGACTGGGATCCCCTTCGCACGCGACAACGCGGCCGTGTCCGGACTCATCTCGACGCCCTCCACGTCGAAGCCAACCGCACGGGCCACGCCCAGGAACTCGCCGTACGAACAGCCCACGTCGAGCAGCCGCCCGCCCGCGCGATGGCGCTCGATCCATGCGACCCGTGTCACGAACTTCGGGTGGGCGGATCGCGCCGTATCTCGAACCGCATCCGTCTGATAGCCGCCCTCGAAGGAATACAGGCGGGTGAGCTCCTCCGCGCTCGGAAACGGATGCACCACCAGGTGGTCGCATGCGGCGCAGCGATACAGGTCGTAGCCGCTCTTCGCGAGCAACCACGCCGTCGCGGAGTCGGAGCGACAGACGGGGCACGGCGCGCGGATCAGCCGGGCTGGCATGCTTCGCCCACGGTCTTCCACAGCACGCACGTGACACCTCGTGGCTGGCCCTCGTGCGTGGTGGACGCCACACGAACGGCTCACTATACCGACTGGGCTTCCTTCTAGCGCTTGGGAGTGAATATGCGAGTACTGGTCACGGGCGGCGCCGGCTTCATCGGCTCACACACGGTCGATCGGCTGATCTCGATCGGTCACGAGGTCCGGATCCTCGACAGTCTCGAGAAGCCCGTTCACCTGAAGGGAAAGCCCGCCCACCTGAACCCGGCGGCCGAGTTTCGACAGGGCGACGTGACCCAGCGCGAGGACCTCGCTTCGGCCCTCGCTGGCGTCGACGCGGTCGTGCACCTGGCCGCCTACCAGGACTATCTCCCCGACTTCAGCAAGTTCTTCCGCGTGAACGCGGTCGGAACCGCGCTCCTCTACGAGCTGATCGTGGCCGACCGGCTCCCGGTGCGGAAGGTCGTGGTCGCCTCCTCGCAGTCCGTCTACGGCGAGGGGCGGCATCGCTGTCTCGACGGCCGCATCGTCCATCCGGCGATGCGCAGCGAGGAGCACTTGCGCGCCGGCCGCTTCGAGATCCCGTGCCCCGACGGGGTGGGCGAAACTGTCTGGGAGCCGACGGACGAGTCGGTGGTGAATCCACAGAACCAGTACGCGCTGTCGAAGCACTCCCAGGAGCAGATCGCGATCCAGCTCGGCCGCCGCTACGGCATCCCGAGCGTCGGGATGCGTTATTCGATCGTGCAGGGCCCCCGGCAGTCCTTCTACAACGCATACTCCGGGGCATGCCGGGTGTTCTGCCTGGCGCTCCATTTCGGGCACGAGCCGGCGATCTACGAGGATGGCATGCAGGTCCGCGATTTCGTGAACATCCACGACGTCGTCGACGCGAACCTGCTCGTGCTCGAAGACCCGCGCGCCGACTACCAGGTGTTCAACGTCGGTGGCGGCCGCGCCTGGACGGTGAACGAGTTCGCGCAGATCGCCGGCCGCGCGTTCGGCGTGGAGCTCGCGCCGCGACCGAGCGGCCTGTACCGCTTCGGCGACACGCGGCACATCTGCTCCGACGTCTCGCGGCTGCGCGCCCTGGGCTGGGCGCCGCGACGCGGGCCCGAGGACAGCGTGGCCGAGTACGTCGCGTGGCTGCGCCGCCAGGAGAACATCGAGGACGTGCTCGCCTTCGCCGAGCGTACGATGAAGGAGATGAACGTGCTGCGGAAGGTCGAGGCGTGAGGGCGTTCGTGCTGGCGGCCGGGCTCGGCACCCGGATGGGCGCGATCACGCAGACCACGCCGAAGTGCCTGCTTCCGGTGGCGGGCAAGCCGCTGCTCGGGCGCTGGTTCGACCTGCTGGCGCAGGCGGGCGTGACCCACGCGCTCGTCAACACCCACCACCTCGCCGAGCCGGTGCGCCGCTACGTCGCCGCGTGTCGTCCTCCGGTCGACGTGACGCTCGCCCACGAGCCCGCGCTGCTCGGAAGCGCCGGCACGCTGCGCGAGAACCGCGCCTTCGCGCTCGGCGAAGAGAGATTCCTGGTGGTCTACGCCGATAATGCGTCGCAGGTGGACCTGCGCGCCCTCGTGCGCGCGCACCGCAAAGGGACGGCCGGCACGCTCGGCCTGTTCCGCGTCCCGGATCCGCAGGCCAAAGGCATCGTCGAGATCGACGCAGCCGGCACGGTCGTGAGCTTCACCGAGAAGCCCGAACGACCGAAGAGCAACCTCGCCTGGGCGGGGCTCCTGGTCGGAACACCGGAGCTTCTCGCGGAGATACCCGATCGGACTCCGTGCGACCTCGGGCGCGACGTGCTGCCCCAGCTCGTCGGCCGGACGCGTGGGCTCGAGATCGACGGATATCATCGCGACGTGGGCACGCCCGAGAGCTACCGCCAGGCGTGTTCGGACCTTTCGGATCTCGGGAGCGCGGCATGATCATCACGCAGACCCCGCTCCGGATCTCGTTCGCGGGTGGCGGCACCGACCTGGCGGTGTACTACGCGCAGCACGAGGGCTTCGTCGTCTCGACCGCGATCGACAAGTTCGCCTACGTGATCGTGAAGGAGCGCTTCGACGACCAGATCTACCTGAACTACATGAAGAAGGAAATCCGATCGGACGTCGCGTCGATCGAGCACGATCTGATCCGCGAGGCGATGCGGATGACGGGCGTCGAGAGCGGCGTCGAGGTGACGCTGCTTTCCGACATCCCGTCGGAGGGAGCAGGTCTGGGCTCTTCGAGCAGCTTCACGGTGGGCCTGCTCAACGCGTTCCACATCTATCGCGGCGAGCAGGTGACGGCCGAGCAGCTGGCACGAGAAGCGTGCGAGATCGAGATCGAACGCCTCGGCAAGCCGATCGGGAAGCAGGACCAGTACATCGCGGCCTACGGAGGCCTGCGGAGCTTCCGGTTCCGGCGCGACGAGGCCGTCGACGTCGCGCGCGTCCCGCTCGGCGCGGTGCCGTTGCGCGAGCTCGATGCTCGGCTCCACCTCTTCTTCACCGGACGGACGCGCAAGGCGGACGTGATCCTCTCCGAGCAGAAGGCCCGGACAGGAGACCGCACCGCGGAGCTGGACGGGATCAAGGAGCTGGCGCACGCGCTCGGGCCCGCGCTCGAGCGCGGCGATTTCGATCGGCTGGGTGAGCTGCTCCACTCGAGCTGGGAGCTCAAGCGCAAGCTCGCGTCGGGGATCAGCAACCCGGCCCTCGACGAGATGTACGCGCTCGCGCGCGCGCACGGCGCGCTGGGCGGTAAGATCTGCGGCGCCGGCGGCGGCGGCTTCCTGCTCGTCTACTGCCCGATCGAGCGGCAGGAGCGCCTGAACAAGGGGATGAGCGAATACCGCGCGATGCCGTTCCGGCTCGAGCCGGACGGCAGCAAGGTGATCTTCAACTATCGAAGGGACACGTGGAAATGAAGGGCTACCCCACCTATCCCAGCAGCCGCGCCTACTTTCGGCAGGTCGCGACACTGCTCGAGGATCTCGACGCGCAGTGCGACCGCTTCGTCGCGACGCTCTACCGCGGCTTCGAGGAGAAGCGCACGGTCTTCCTGTGCGGGAACGGCGGCAGCGCAGCGAACGCATCACACTTCGGCCAGGACCTCGCGAAGGGAACGCTGTCCTCGATGGCCGCGGTGCGCCGGTTCCGGGTAATCCCGCTGACCGACAACATCGGCTTCATCACCGCGCTGGCCAACGACGAGGGCTACGACCGGGTCTTCTCGGGCCAGCTCGAGAACTTCGCCGGCCCAGGCGACCTGTTCGTTGCGATCTCCGCGAGTGGCAGCTCCCCCAACCTGATCGAAGCCGTGGAGCTCGCGCGCGAGCGCGGCGTGGCCACGGTCGGGCTTCTCGGCTTCGACGGCGGCACGCTCAAGGGATTGGTGGACGAATGCCTCTGGCTCCCCACCGAGCAAGGCCGGTACGGTGTCGTGGAGTCCGGCCACAGCGTCCTCTGCGACATCCTGACGGCCTGCCTCACGCAGGACCTCGCGCTACCGGCGGCAGTCCAGAGAACGACGGATACCGACGCATGAGCGTGGCCGAGCGCCCGCGACAGGCCGTGATCCTGGCTGGGGGCCGTGGCGTAAGCATGCGCCCGGTCACGAACACCCGGCCCAAGCCGATGGCCGAGTTCGCCGGCCTCACCG
>CAZPNB010000280.1:0-5440 GCA_964587305.1 uncultured Spirochaetales bacterium
GAGATCGAGATCGAAGTCGAAATCGACGACGCGCGCCACGTGCTCCTCGCCTCCGCCTACGAGGGCGGCGAGCGCTACGACATCATCAGCTCGATGCCGGCGCATCCTTGGGTCTCGTCGAATCTTTTCACGCGGGAGTTCTTCGAGCTGGCGAAAGCGAACTTGAGCCCGAAAGGTGTGTTCTCGACGTGGTTCGGGGTCCTCAAGATGGACGCGCCCGCGGTGGAGAGTCTCTTCCGCGCTTTCTGCGGCGTTTTCCCTCACTACGTGATTTACTTCGTGCCCGAGGCGGGGAGTTACTATTTGGTGGGCGCCGACCACCCGTTGTCGATCGATCCGGATCGGATCGAGAGGCTAGTGAGCCTTGAAGCGCTTGCGGACGAGCCCGCACTCAAAGATGTGTTCTTCCTTCCCGTGCGGGTATTCGCCACTGGGAAAGCCGAAACCCCCCCTCCTCCGAAGGGCATCGTCAATACCGATGACAGCGCCTTTGTCGAGGTTCACTCACCCCGCGCGGGGACAAGGTCACCGAAGCTCTCGGGTTTTCTGCCCCAGGAATACCTCCACCCATCACTGGTGGCCGAACCGGGCCGCAAGGAGTTTCTCGTCGAGGTCCTGGAGCGACTCCTCGGCACCCCAGGCGGTCGATTCCCGGAGAACGAGAGTTGGAGCGAGCCAGAACGAGCGGCGCGGACTTTGGATGCTGCGCAGGAGCTCCTTACGCGCGAGGAAATACATTACTTCCGCGGCCGGATCGCGCTCGCTTCGGGAGAGCGCGAGGGGGCTCGGACCTTGTTTGTCAAAGCGCTCGCCGGCGAAGGCAACCTGGCCGAACGCGCCGCGAAGTTCGAAGCACTCACCTATGATAGCGGAAGCCGGGAACGACTCGAGGCGCTGCTGTCGCTCGAGCCCTCGTCCGACGTCTTTCTCGAGCTCTTGGATGCTGAGGGGGAGCGAGCGCTCGAGCGTCGACCGAAGAGACCGGTCGTTCCCGAGGATGACCCTCTCGGCTGGTTTCTCTGGAAGGCAGCCACGACCGCGGAGGGCGGGCTCACGGAGGAGGACCGAGCCGTTTTTCTAAACCGAGTCGGCCCGAGGCTCGGCCGAATGTCACGAATGGGCGTCCTTCGAGCCGCTGAGGACTTTTGCCGGGATCAGGAGCTCCTGGAGCAGGCCGAGACCTTCAACCGCCAGCGCCGAGGCTTGACGTCGGCGCTCGTGAACCGGCTCCTGGCGGCCGGTAATGCCGCGGGGCAAGAGGGACGGTTTCAGCAGGCGGCGGACACGCTATGGAATGCCAACCGACTGGAGCCAGCGAATGAGAGCATCATGCAGCCGCTCCTCCGCGCGCTCGTCGAGATCCACGACGAAGAGCGCACCGCTCGTTTGCTCGAGCAATTTCAATTTCTGGGGTACTCGGATCGGAGGATCCAAGCCCTGGTGGACGCGGCAAGAGAGCAGGTGCTGTCTTTTCGTTAATTAGTGCGCGCTCGCTCTTCGCTCGGCGCGCTCCCCGCGCTCCTCGCGCGGGGAGGATGGGGCCCTCCGGGCCCCGCTGTTTGGATGCTTAGAAGTACTCACTCAGGCGCCAGAGGTCGTGGAGGTGCAGGACTCCCGCGATTCGGCCCTGCTCGTCCGGCACCATGAGGGCCGTGATGCGGCGCTTCTCCATGAGCGCGAGCGCGGCCGTCGCGGCTTCTTTGGCCGACACCGTCACCGGGTTCTTCGTCATGCAGTCGGAGGCGGTCCGCGTTAGAAGACGATCGTCTCTTTCCAGCTGGCGCCTCAAGTCGCCATCGGAGATGACGCCCAGAAGCCGGCCGTCAGCGTCGACGACGCTCGTGACCCCGAGGCCCTTCCGCGACATCTCGTAGATCACGTCGCGCATGAGGGCGTCGGTTCGGACCCTGGGGATCTCGTCGCCGCGGTGCATCGCGTCCTCGACCCGCAGGAGCTTGAATCCGAGCTGCCCGTTCGGGTGCAGCGTCCGGAAATCGTCGGGGCTGAATCCTTTTTTCTCCAGGACCGCCATCGCCAGCGCGTCCCCAAGAGCGAGAGACGCCGTGGTGGACGCCGTCGGCGCGAGGCCCATGGGACAGGCCTCTTCCGCAACGGAGACGTCGAGGACCACGTCCGCCGCTTCCCCGAGCGTCGAGTCGCGGTTCCCGAGAAGGGCGATGAGCGGGACCGAGAGCCTTTTGATGGGCTCGACGAGGGCGACGAGCTCGCGGGTCCTTCCGCTGTTCGAGAGCAGAATCACCACGTCGCCCGAGACCACCATCCCTAGATCGCCGTGGAGGGCCTCCGCGGGATTCAGGTAGAGCGAGGGAGTGCCGGTGCTGTTCAGAGTCGCGGCGATCTTTCGGCCGATGATGCCGGACTTGCCCATGCCCGTCACCACCACGCGGCCCCGGCAGCTCGAGACCAGGTCGACGGCGCGATCGAAGCTCTCGTCGAGACGTTCGATCAATTTCTTGATGGACTCGGCCTCGATTTCGAGGACGCGCCGGGCGAGCTCCCGGGTCATTTAGTCCCGTCTTCCGCGATTGCCCGCTCGATGGCGACGAGTCTCTTCAGGACGGCGGGGAGTGAGCTCAAGGGACAGCTGTTGGGACCATCGGAGAGCGCCTCCGCCGGCCGGTCGTGCACTTCCATGAAGACGCCGTCGACACCGCAGGCAACGCCACCTGAAGCGAGCTCGAGGATGAAGCGCGATTGCCCCGAGGAGGATTTCCCGGCTCCTCCCGGAAGCTGAAGGCTGTGGGTGACGTCGAAGACCAGCGGTGCTCCCGTCTCGCGCAGTATGGGGAAGCCCCGGAGGTCCACCACCAGATTGTTGTAACCGAAGCTCGTGCCTCGCTCGGTCACGATCACCTTGGGGTTTCCGGCGCTGCGGATCTTCTCAACCGCGTTCTTCATGTCCCAGGGCGCGAGAAACTGGCCCTTCTTCACGTTCACCGGCTTGCCGGTGCGGGCGCAGGCGAGAAGGAGGTCCGTCTGCCGGCAGAGAAACGCCGGAATCTGGAGCAGGTCCACCGACTCCGCCACCGCCGCCGCCTGGTGAGGCTCGTGGACGTCGGTGGTCACGGGAACGCCGAAGCGCTCCCGAACAGCGCGCAGGATGGCGAGGCCCTTCTCGAGCCCCGGCCCGCGGAACCCCTCGATCGAGGTGCGGTTCGCTTTGTCGAAGGAGGCTTTGAAAACATAGGGAACGCCGAGCGAGGCGGCGATGTCTCGGATCTTCTCCGCCATGAAGAACGGGTGCTCGTCGTTCTCGATGATACACGGGCCCGCGATGAGAGCGAAGCGGCGTCCGCCTCCGAAGAGGACGTCGCCCACGGGAACGGTTTCGGTCGGCATGGTACCGAGCGGATCGTCTCAGCGACGTCCTGCGACCGAAGACTCCTCGCGGGTCTCGCGGCTGCCTGCGGTGAGCTGGCCGTTTTTCTGCCGAAAGGCGGCGCCGATGAACTCGCGGAACAGAGGGTGAGGGGAGAGCGGGCGCGATTTGAACTCCGGGTGGAACTGCACCGCGAGAAACCACGGATGATCGGGGATCTCCGCGATCTCGACGAACTTCCCGTCGGGGGTGCGACCGGAGAAACGGAGCCCGTGCTCGGAGAGGACGCGCTCGTACTCCTGGTTGAACTCGTAGCGGTGGCGGTGGCGCTCGGAGATCCTCGTATTGCCGTAGACCTGGTGGGCGAGAGACCCCTCTTCGATCACGCACTCGTAGGCCCCGAGGCGCATGGTGCCTCCCATCTCCTCCACCCCCAGGAGCTCACGGAGCTTGAGGATCACCTTGTCGGGCGAATCGGGATGGCATTCCGTCGAGCTCGCCTGCGAGAGCCCGCAGACGGACCGGGCGTACTCCACGACGGCCCACTGGAAGCCGTAGCAGATCCCGAAGTAGGGAACCCGGTTCCGGCGGGCCCAGCCGGCCGCCGATGCCATTCCTTCCGTTCCCCGCGGGCCGAAGCCCCCGGGCACGAGAATCCCGTCCATTCCCTCGAGAGCGGAGAGAGAGCCTTGCTCGAGGTCCTCGGCTTCGATCCAGGTGAGGCGCACGCGGAGGTTGTGGGCGACGCCTCCATGGGCGAGCGCCTCGTTCAAGCTCTTGTAGGCGTCGGTGAGGCTCACGTACTTGCCCACGACTCCGATGTTCACTTCGCCCTTCGGGTTTTGGATCCGGCGCACCAGCTCGCGCCAGTCTTCCATGTCAGGGATTTCGGGAGCCCGCACCGGAAGCTGAAGCATCTCGAGAAGGATCTCGTCGATGCGCTGTTCGCCGAGGAGGAGCGGAACCTCGTAGATCGAGTCCACGTCCACTGCGGTGATGACCGCCTTCTCGTCCACGTTGCAGAAGAGCGCGATCTTGGACTTCAGATCGCGCGACAGCGGCCGGTCGGCGCGGCAGAGGAGGATGTCTGGCTGGATGCCGATGGCCCTGAGCTCGCGGACACTGTGCTGTGTCGGCTTCGTCTTCTGCTCCCCGGCGCTCCCGATGAAGGGCACGAGAGTCAGGTGGATGAAGACCGCGCCCGCGCGGCCGGCGTCCATACGGAACTGCCGCACCGCTTCGAGGAACGGGAGGCTCTCGATATCTCCAACGGTCCCTCCGATCTCGACGATGACGATGTCCGCGTTCTCGGCGACCGGCTGGAGCCGCGACTTGATCTCGTTGGTGACGTGGGGAATGACCTGGACGGTGCCGCCGAGGTAGTCCCCGCGGCGCTCCTTGGCGATGACGGATTCGTAGATCTGTCCGGTGGTGACGTTCGAGGTCCGGGAGAGCGCAACACCGGCAAAACGCTCGTAGTGCCCGAGATCGAGATCGGTCTCGGCCCCGTCGTCGGTGACGAAGACCTCTCCGTGCTGGTAGGGGCTCATCGTCCCCGGATCGACGTTGATGTAAGGGTCGAACTTCAGGAAGTTGACCCGATAGCCGCGGGACTCGAGCAGACGCCCGACGGACGCCGAGGCGACTCCCTTCCCGAGCGACGACACCACACCTCCGGTGACGAAGATGAACTTGGCCTTGGGTGACGGCATTATTCTTTAAACTCCATAGCTAGTACTTCGCCCGCAAAGAAGGAAATCCAAAAAAGGGGGATAAGGGGACCGGAGGGGATAGGGAGATACATTTGTTCCCAATTAGGTCCTGATTTCATCTCCCCATCTCCTCCCATCTCCCCATCCCCCTTGTATTTCTTACTCGCTCGCTCCCACGATTTTCCGCGCGAGCTCCAGATCCGCTTCCGTATCCACGGTAACGGACTCCTCCTCGGTGTCTTCCAGACGAATCGGCACCCCGTGCGCCATCGCCCGAAGCTGCTCGAGGCCCTCCGGCAGCTCTAGGGCGGTCGGCTCTAGAGCCGAAAGCGATAGGAGCCTCTCCTTAGGATAGACATAAAGACCGATGTGTTTGAAATAGACGCCC
>CAZPNB010000281.1:0-5261 GCA_964587305.1 uncultured Spirochaetales bacterium
AATCAGCGTGTCCAAGTCGCATGTCCTCGTCGTCGACGACGAGGAACTGTACCGTCGTTCGCTCGGGCGGATCCTTGCGCGCGGAGGTCACCAGGTCACCGAAGCGCGGGATGCCGCAGACGCGCTCTCGCTGCTCGCACACGGCGGCGTCGACCTCGTCGTGGCCGACGTCCGGATGCCGGGCTTGAACGGCCTCGAGCTGGTGCGGCAGATCCACGAGATCGATCCCGACTTGCCGTGCATCGTCGTCACCGGCCACAGCAGCCCGGAGAGCTCGCTGGAGGCGCTGCGCGCGGGCGCCTTCTGGTACCTCGAGAAGCCCTTCGACCAGGGCCATCTCGATGTCGTGCGGCGCCTGGTCGAGCAGGCGATCGAGCACGGGCGCCTCAAGGCCGAGAACCGCGCGCTCCAGAACGAGCTGCGCACCCGATACCGCTTCGAAAACATCATCGGCCACAGTGGCGCGCTGCGCAGCGTGCTCGACGTGGTGTCCAAGGTGGCGCGCACCGACAGCACCGTGCTCGTCACCGGCGAGAGCGGAACCGGCAAGGAGCTGATCGCCCGCGCGATCCACTACAACAGCCGCCGCGTCGAGCGCCGGCTGGTGACGGTCAACTGCGGGGCAATCCCCGAGGAGCTGCTCGAGTCGGAGCTGTTCGGGCACGTGCGCGGCGCCTTCACCAACGCGATCAGCTCGCGCGAGGGACGCTTCTCGCTCGCCAACGGCGGTACGATCTTCCTGGACGAGATCGGCGACATGAGCCCGAACCTGCAGGTCAAGCTGCTGCGCGTGCTCCAGGAGCAGACCTACGAGCCGGTCGGCTCCTCGAAGTCCGAGACGGTCAACGTGCGCGTGATCGCCGCGACGAACCAGAACCTCCCGGAAGCGATTCGCGAGGGGCGTTTCCGGGAAGATCTGTTCTACCGGCTCAACGTGATCCCGATCGAGGTGCCACCGCTGCGCCAGCGCCGGGAGGACATCCCGCTGTTGGTGCTGCACTTCCTCGATGTGCAGAACCAGCAGCGCGGAACCAAGATCGACTCGATCTCGGATGCTGCCCTCGAGGTGCTGTGCCGCTACGACTGGCCGGGCAACGTGCGCGAGCTGGAGAACCTGATCGAGCGCATGACCGTGCTGCGCGACGGCGGCGATCTCGACATCGAAGACCTGCCGGAATCCGTCCGGCGCGTCCCCGCGCCGGTCTTCGAAGTCGAGTCGCTCGTGGGAAGCGAGGTCGACTTCCGCGGCGTGGTGGATCGCTTCCAGTCCGAGCTGATCCGCGATGCGCTCGTGAAGACCGGCGGGAACAAGAAAGAGGCCGCCGAGTACCTCGGCCTCAACCGCACCACGTTGATCGAGAAGATCAAGAAGCTGGGGCTCGATTCCTGAGCGCATCGGCTGGGTGCGCTTCTCTGCAAGCCGCCGCCAGACCGGGTCGAGCGTCAAGAAACCGGTCGCAACGTCGGCGATCCGTCGCGCTGGCGCCGGATCGCGGCCGTGCTGCCATCCGGAGCGGCGGGCGGCTCCCCCATCCTTTCGTGTAGCAGCCGCGCGCAGCGACCCGCGAAAACCCCTGCGTTCCCGGTGATCTGGCGATCCGGCTTCGCGTCCGCGTCGCCTCCTCGACCGGTGCCGATTCGCGGCACCGGAGCGCGCGGAGCGATTGGCACAGCCCGTGCTTCTTGTCGCGCCACACGCGCAAGCGGTGGGCAAAGAAGCCACTGAGCGCCGCGACATCAAGGGAGAGCTGAATGGAAACGCTCCTGCGCGAGGCCAAGGAGAGTCACGACGAGATCCCGGCGACGCTCAAGGAACAGATCGTTCTCGAGCACACGCCGCTGATCCGATACATCGTGAATCGGATCGCCGTCCGCCTGCCCTCGCACATCGACCTCGACGACCTGCACAACACGGGCGTTATCGGCCTGATGGACGCGATCGAGAAGTACGACCCGGAGAAGAACTGCAAGTTCAAGACGTATGCGGAGTTCCGGATCAAGGGCGCGATCCTCGACCAGCTGCGCTCACTCGACTGGGTCCCGCGCAGCGTGCGGCAGAAGAGCCGGCGCCTCGAGCGGGCCTATGGCGAGGTGGAGCAGCGCCTCGGTCGCACCGCGAGCGAGGAGGAAGTCGCGGACTCGCTGGGTCTGCAGATCGAGAAGTTCCACGAGCTGCTGAACCAGGTCCGTGGCATCTCGCTGGTCAACCTGGAAGAGATCCGCGGCACGAACTCCGACGGCGACCGGGCCGGAACGTTCGCGGACATCGTCGAGGACGTGAACTCCGAGAACCCGTTCGCATCGCTCAAGCTCACCGAAACCAAGCACGTGATCGCGGAGACGATCGCGAGCCTCCCGGAGAAGGAGCGCCTCGTGATCTCCCTCTACTACTACGAAGACCTCAACATGAAAGACATCGGGCAGATCCTCGGGATCACCGAGTCGCGCGTGTGCCAGATCCACACCAAGTCGGTATTGCGCCTCCGAGCCAAGCTCAAGAGCATGCTCGAACGCTAGTCAGTGTCCGCAGAGTGGCTTTCGGCCTCTGGCCCGCCCGGTGCGACATTCAGGCAGTCGTCTCCGGGCGGGTTACTCTGGAACCGGCGTTGATGGCTCGTTCTCTTCGCAGCGCACCAGCGCGATGGTGACGTTGTCATCTCCACCGCGGGCGTTCGCGAGCCCGACCAGTCGCGCGCACGCCTCGTCCAGGTCGGCCTCGGCCGCGACCAGCGCGGCGATCTCCGGGTCCTGCACGTGCGTGGTCAAGCCGTCGGAGCACATCACGATCACGTCCATCGCCGCGGGCGTCAGCTCGGCGAGGTCGGCGTCCACCTGGCGACGGACACCGAGCGCGCGCGTCAGCACGTGGCGATGCGGGTGATCCTGCGCGGCGTCGGGGGAGAGCTCGCGGCGGCGCACCAGCTCTGCGACCAGCGAGTGATCGTCGGTGAGCTGGCGGATGCGTCCGCCACGCACGAGGTAGGCGCGGCTGTCGCCCACGTGCGCCAACGCGAGCCGGCCGCTGCCCGCCAGCACGGCGACGAGCGTCGTGCCCATCCCCGCGACCTCGGGCTTCTCCTGCGCGGTCGCGTAGACGATGTGGTTGGCCCACGCGACGCAATATCGGAGCTTCTCGGTCAGACTTGCCGGGCGATCGGCGACCTTCTGCAGCGCTTCGACCGTGCTCTGCGCCGCCAGCCGGCTCGCGAGCTGACCGGCCACGTGGCCTCCCATGCCATCCGCGACGAGATAGAGTCCTATCGCGGGGGCGAGCGCGTAGGCGTCCTCGTTCGCGGTGCGGCGCAAACCGACGTCCGAGCGGGCGGCGGCACTGAGCTTCATCGGAGCGAGGCTCCTCCAGTCCTCCCCCGGGGCCGGATCGACGCGGGGCTACTCGCTGCATCGGAGCATCTCGCGCGGCGCTTGAACAACACTCGGAAAAACCATTCAATGCTGATGAATCCGCCGTCGATACGATGGAGCGAGGGAATTTCGGCGAGCCGTGCGCTCGCCACCGGGGGAAACCATGCCCAAGACCCTGCTGCTGGCTGACGACAGCGTCACCATTCAGAAGGTGGTGGGGATCAGCTTCGCCAGCGAAGACATCCAGATCACCACCGTCGACAACGGTCGCGACGCCGTGGCGAAGGCGCGCACGCTGCGCCCCGACATCATCCTCGCCGACGTCGTGATGCCGGGAATGAGCGGCTACGAGGTGTGCGAGGCGATCAAGGCCGATCCGAATCTGCGCCACGTGCCGGTCCTGCTGCTCACCGGGACGTTCGAGTCCTTCGACGAGGCGCGCGCCGCCGCGGTTGGGGCCGCGGGACACGTGGCCAAGCCCTTCGAAGCGCAGACGCTGGTCGACCGGGTGAAGCAATTGCTCGCGGCGGCAACCGCACCGCGCGCCCCCGTCGCACCTCGCGCGGCCTCCGCGCGACCCGCCCCCGCGCCGCCGCGTGCGGATGACCAAGCGTTCGACTTCTTCTCCGACGCGCCGGACGAGGTCGCGACCGCCGCTCCCGCGATGCCGCCGGACGCGCTCGATCTCGACGAGCCCGATGCGGCCTTCGCATTCGGCGACGACGATCTCGCGGCCCACGTGCAGGAGCCGCTGCCGGCCCCGCCGCTCGGCGCGGCGCGTCGGCGCCCCGACGCAACGGTGGCGATCCTTCCAGACCCGCCGGCGAGCGAGCCGGCCGACGAAGACGCGTTCGACTTCTCGTTCGAGCGCAACAGCGCGGACGCGCTGGACGAGCCCGTCGATCCCGACCAGCTCGGCCACACCACCCTTCTCGATCCGGCTGCCGCCTCGGGCTTCGACGTCTCCTCCTCGGACCTCGCAGCTCCGCTCTCGAACGACCCAGCAGACAAGACGCAGATCCTATCGGCACCTTTCGATCGCGCGATCGAAGCGGACTTCGACCTTACCGAGCCGGAGCCCTTCGACGAGCCGGTGGCGCGCATGCCGCGCGACCTGATCCTGGATCGGCTCACGCGCGCGCCGATCCAACGGGAGCCGCTGGTGATCGGCGAGCCGATCGCGGTAGCAGACCTCGAGGATCGCATGCCGCCGTACGGCGCCGAGCCGGATCCCGGGGATACGATTCCCCGCGGATCGGCAGCGGTCGAGCTCGCTACGCCGCTGTGGTCCGAGGACGCGGCCGCTCCGATCGACGAACCGTTCGAAGCGCCTCGGTTCGACTCCGACGACATCGCCCAGCCGATCGACGACGCGCCGCTTGCCGAGCCGATCCGGCCGGCGCTGGGCGGCCCGGCCCTCTCTCCCGCGCTGCGCGGCGAGCTCCACGACACGCTCGAGAAGATCGCGTGGGATGCCTTCGGTCAGGTCACCGAGAAGATCGTCCGCGATGCGATCGCGCGCATCGAGCAGGTCGCCTGGGAGATCGTCCCGAAGCTCGCGGAGACGCTGATCCAGGAAGAGATCCGGCGGCTGAAGGCCGGCGCGGGCGAGTAACGGCAAGCGGACCTACCGAGCGCCGCGCGGGCAAGCCATCCGGCGCGCAGCGAGCGCAAGCCGAGCGAAGACGGAACGGCCTGCCGTGCGAAGTTCGGGCAGGCCGGGCTAACCTCGGTCGCATGTTCGGCCCGGTGGAGCTTCCGCCGCCCCGCGCCTGGCGCCCGCTCGTCGAGCGGGCCCTCGACGAGGACGTCGGTCCGGGAGATCTCACCTCCAATCTGATCGTGCCGGCCGACGCGCTGGCCGATGCGGTGATCGAGGCGCGCCAGGATCTCGTGGT
>CAZPNB010000282.1:0-7329 GCA_964587305.1 uncultured Spirochaetales bacterium
CGACGCCTCGCCCGACGCCGATCTCACCGGCGGCTCCGGTACCCGGATAGAGCGGATACTGGTGCGTCGAGAAGTAGAGCACCGTCGGGTCCGACTCGAACGTATGTTGAGTACCGTTGCCGTGATGCACGTCCCAATCGAGGATCAGCACGCGCTCGACGTCCGCCTCGCGCTGCACCGCGCGCGCCGCGATCGCCGCATTGTTGAACAGGCAGAAGCCCATCGCCCGATCGCCCTCGGCGTGATGCCCGGGAGGTCGCACTGCGGCGAAGCCGCGCTGCGCCTCGCCGCGCGCGACGCGCAGCGCGAGATCCGCGCTGCCGCCGGCCGCGAGCAGCGCCACGTCGTAGCTCGCGGGCGATACAAAGGTGTCCGGATCGAGCTGGCCCGCGCCCGCCGCGGCGGCACGGCGCACCCGCTCGACGTGCGCGCGGTCGTGCACGGCCAGCAGCTCCTCGGGCAAGGCCATGCGTGGAGCGCGCCGAATCAGCGCGGTTCCGAAGCTGGCGAGCGATTCCCCGATCGCCACGAGTCGCTCGGGGCGCTCCGGATGCTCTGCCGGACCCCGGTGCTCCGCGTAACGCGGATCCGCCACGACCTCGACGCCGTGCTGGGCATCCATCGCGGACCATGGTATCCCGTGCGGCGCACGCTGCGCTGCGCGCGAATGCGCTGCGCGTCGTTCGAAGCACAATCGGGAGGAGCACCGCCGGTGAGCGGACCGGGCGTCGTCGCGATCATCGGACTGCGGAGCTTCCTCGGCCGCGAGCTCTCCGCGCGACTGCTCTCCCGCTCGCAGGGGCTCCGCGTCGTCGGCCTCGACGTGCGGCGCCCGTTTCGCGTCGACGAGCGGGTGCGTTTCCATCGGATCGATCTCACCGACCCCACCGCCGATGGCCGTGTCGCCGCGATCCTGGAGAAGGAGCGCGTGGAGGTCGTGCTCCACGCGGCCTTTCGCACCGATCCCACTCCCGACCTCGAACTCGACCACGAGCTCGACACGATCGGCAGTCTGCACGTGATGAACGCGTGCGCCGCGGCGAAGGTGCGGCGACTGGTGGTCGCGTCGAGCACGATGCTCTACGGCCCGCGACCCGACAATCCCAACTTCCTCACCGAGCAGAGCCCGCTGCGCGGCCATCCCGACGCGCACGCCGTGCGCGACCGGATCGAGATGGAGCGTCTGCTCGGGGGCTGGCGCGAGCGGCATCCCGACGTCGAGGTCACCGTGCTGCGGGCGTGCTGGGCGATTGGTCCGACGTTCTGGAACCAGGTCGTGCGCTACCTCTCGCTGCCCGTCGCGCTGTTGCCGCTCGGCTACGACCCGTTGCTGCAGCTCGTGCACGAGCAGGACCTGCTCGACGCGTTCGAGCGCGCGCTGCTCACGCCACGGCCGGGCGTCTTCAATGTGGTCGCTCCCGGCGTCCTGCCGGTCTCGACGCTGTTCCGGCTCGCCGGAAAACGCGCGATCTCGCTGCCGTCGCCGCTCCTGTACCGCCTCGCCTACGCTCCGTCGCAGGGGCAGACCGGCGACCCGCCTGCGGCCTTCTTCGACTACCTCCGATACCTCTGGGTAGCGGACGGACGCCGCGGCTGGGACGCGTTCGGCGAGCCCGTCTACACCACGAAGGAGGCCTGGATCTCCTTCGTCTCTTCGCGGCGCATGCAGCGCTATCGGTGACGCGATGAGCGACGATCGGTCCCTGTTTCCCGTTGGCAGCGAACCCGAGCTTCTCGCAGTGCGCGAGGCGCTCGCCGATCTGCGCCACGAGATCCGCGCGCGCTTTCACCGCGAGCCCAGCCAGCCGTCGGGCGCGGTGACGCCTGCCGGCTTGGACCGGACCCTGTCGCAGCTCCGCCAGCGCCTCGGCACGCTCGGGATGCGCGAGCGCAGCGGTTCGATCGACGAGTTCGGCATGGACGAAGGGACGCTGGAGACTCTGCGCCCGGTATTCGATTTTCTCTTCGACCGCTACTGGCGCGTCGACGTCGACGGGATCGCGCATCTCCCCGAGCGGGGTCCGTGTCTGCTCGTGGCGAACCATTCAGGGCTCCTGCCCTACGACGCGCTGATGATCGCCCACGCCGTCGAGCGCGCGAGTGCAGGGCGCGAGCGCCCGCGCTTCGCGGTGGCGGACTGGCTGATCTCGCTGCCCTTCGTGCAGCCGCAGCTGGCGAAGCTAGGCGGTGTGCGAACTTGCCGCGAGAACGTCGAACGGCTGCTCGCGGCGGACCGTTTCGTCGCGGTGTTTCCCGAGGGCGCGAAGGGAGCCGCGAAGGTGTATCGCGACCGCTACCGGCTCCAGCGCTTCGGCCGCGGTGGCGTGATCCGGATCGCGCTCGAGTGCGGCGTGCCGCTGGTTCCGATCGGCGTGGTCGGCGCCGAGGAGGCGCACCCGATCCTGTTCAAGGCTATGGCGCCGGCGCGGGCGCTGGGCCTGCCGTTCGTGCCGGTGACGCCTACCTTCCCGTGGCTGGGTCCGCTCGGTGTGTTGCCGCTGCCGACCCAGTGGCTGATCCGCTTCGGCGAGCCTCTTACCTACGATGGGCTCCCGCCGGACGCCGCTCGCGACGAACTCTTGCTCTCGCGTCTCACCGAGGAGCTGCGCGATCGCATCCAGTCGCTCGTCGACGCCGGCTTGCGCGCGCGAGACTCGATCTGGAGTCTGGCGAGCGGTAACTCGTAGGGCGGGTGAAACCCGCCTTCCGCGGCTTCGTTACCCAAGATGGCGGGTTTCACCCGCCCTACGCCAGCTATGCGATCGCGGGCGCGCCCTCGGAGCGGACCTGCTGATAGACGGGGGGTTCTCCGACTCGCAGCTGCTCGCGCACCTGCGCGAGCGGCTGCTCGAGCAGCGCCTCCCACGCGAGACCCGGGAACCAGGCCGCCCGGCGTCCGCGCCGGAAGCCCTCGCGCATCAGGCGCCGCGCCCCAGGGCTCACCCCACCAGCCCTCCAATAGGCCGTGGCGACGATCAAGCCGATGCCGGGGTTGCCGGTCTGCGCGAACGTGAACGCCAGCAGCGACGCCTCGCCGAGCAGGTCGCGCTGGTAGCCGGTGACGACGTGCCAGAGATCGTGCATGTCGCGCAAGCGGCTTCCGAACCAGCGCCGCTCGGGCGGAAGGTCGTCGCGGCCCGACGTCTCGCTCGCGTCGACGAGGCCGTCGGCGCTGATCTGTTCGCGGGTCATGAACTCGCCGTAGCTGTGCCCGAGCGTGCCGGCGGGCAAAGCGAGCAGCCGCTCGCGATTCGCGAGCAGCGCCAGCAGATCGGGCCGCTCGGCCAGCAGGCGCTGGCCCGAGTCGGAGTTGCAGAAGCGGCGGAACAGCCGCGCGCGAGTCTTGCCGGACAGCGCGTCGATCACGTCGAAGACGCGCGCGGTGTCGTCCGGGTCGCGGATCAGCGCGCGGACCGCGCGCAGCGCGTCGAGGGGTCGGATCCGGTCCGACGGGGGTCGCTCGCGGTCGGCGGTTGCGACCATGGGGGGTCTCCTCGGCGCAGCGGAAACAGGACTTTACTGACAAGAACTAGTCGTCTCCGGCCGCTCGCCGGGGCGGCTCGTGGAGCCGGGGACCGTCGGTGGCGCGCTCGCCGTCGAGTTGCTCGAGGGCAGCGGCGACCCGCTCGAGGTTGTCGTTTAGCGCCTCGATGTCGCTGCGGCGCGGAAGATCCAGCGCCCGAAACACGCGCTCGACGGCTCCGTGCACCATCTCGTCCCAGTCAGCCCGCGCGCTGCCGAGCGTCTCGCGCCAACGCACCGCCTCTTCCTCGCGGTTCCGGATCGCGCGGCGCACGTTCTTCTGTAGATCACCGATGCCGTCTTGCGCATCGCCGACGCCGCGCTTGAGCGCTCCGTAGAGCGCGTCGCCGCCTTTCTGGATCAGGTCCGAGAGCAGCGTGCGCGGTACCGCGTGCTGTGCGCGTTCGTTGTCGACGAGGATCTGCGAGAGCGCGACGGAGGTGATGTCCTCGCCGGTCTCGTTGTCGACCACCCGCACCTCCGCCCCCTGCTCGATCAGCAGCGCGATGCCCTTCAGCGTGATGTAGCGACTCGTGTCGGTGTTGTAGAGCTTGCGGTTGGCGTACCGCTTGATCAGGACGGTCATGGGAGGCGGACTCCTCTGCGTCCGGACGGGCGGAGCGCGGCGAACGCGGGCGGGCACACGCTGCCCTGACGCTAGCCCAGCGGCGCCGCGGGGGTCATCCCTCTACCGCTACCCGCTCGACTCGTCGCGGTCGCGGCGCGCTCTCGGAGGCCGCGGCGCGCGTCAGATCCACCGCGCGCTCTCCTTCTGGGCTTCGCTCGGTTTCGCCTCGCTGCGCGAAATCGGCGGCGCCGCCGTCCCGCGGTGGTCGCACGCCCAGCTCCCAGAGCAGTTCGCGCAGACCCAGAAATGCGCGCAGCACGGCGCGGGCGTCGTCGTCGATCCGTGCGCGCTGCTCCCAGCGGGCGATCTCGTGGTCCAGCGCCTCGGCGAGTGCCGTGGCGAGCTCACCCGATAGGCCGCCCTCGGCCGCCCAGCCGCGGCTCGCGTGTCGGATCCAGCGATCGGCGCGCTCGAGCAGCGGATGTGCGTCGGCCGGCGCACCCGAGGTGGCGAGCGAAGCCGCGTCCAGCAGCGCGCGAGCGGTCTCGAGGGCCTCGGCCACGGCGCTCTTCGCGTGACGGCGCGCGCGCGCGAGCGCCTCCTCGAGCGAGGCGTCGGCAGAATCACGCGGATGCTGTGTCACGCCGTTCTCGCCGATTCGCGCCGGGTTGTCGGGTCGCGGTCATCGAATCCTCCGCCGCGTGGGTCATCCGTGCCAGCGACGACGCGATCTGCTCCAAGCTCGACAGGTCGTGCACGTCGCCGAAGAGCTCCGGAACGACGCGGAAGAAGCTGCCGCGCTTCTCGGCGTGCTCGCGCAGTGCAGCGAGCGCGATCGCGTCGCGCCGGACCAATGCAGCGTACCGCGCCGCCGCGTCGATCGCCGCGCGCGCCGCGCGCGCGGCCGGGAAGCTCTCACCCTCTTGCTCCGCCAGTGCGTGCGCGAGCAGCGCGGCGTCGCTGGGGTCGGTCGCATCGACGACGGCGGGCGAGCCGTTCGGCCACACACGCACGCGGTTCGCGACGATCCCCGCAACCCGCACGTCGCTCGTCTCGAGCCGCTCGAGGAAGCGCTGCGCCTGCTCCACCGATTCGCTCTCCGGGCTGGCGACGAGCACGAACGCCGCCTCTGGCCCGCGCATCAGCGCGCGCACCTCGCGCGCCCGCGCGCGGAACCCCTCCGACATGTGCTCGAAGGCCATCAGGAACTCGGAGACGTCCTCGAGGAAGCCGATTCCGGTGATCCGATCGAAGAGCCCCAGCGCGCGGCGCGACCCCCACCCGAACCAGCGGAAACCCAGACGCCCCGCGGCCATTGCCGGATGGATCCACAGCTGCACGAGGCGGCTGTCGAGGAACTCGAGCAAACGCTCGGGCGCGTCGAGGAAGTCGAGCGCGTGCTGGGAAGGCGGCGTGTCGACCACCAATGTGTCGTAGGCGTCCGAGCGCGACAGCTCGTACACCTTCTCCATCGCCGAGTACTCGACGCTGCCGGCCAGCGCATCGGAGACGTGCCGGTAGATCGGGTTGGCGAGCACGCGATCGCGCGCGGCGTCGCTCTCGGCGAAGCGCGCGACCAGGTCGTCGAACGTGCGTTTCATGTCGAGCATCAGCGCGGAGAGCGACCCCTCCGCGGGCACACCCAGCGCGGTCAACGCCTCGCGCGGCAGCGGCTCGGGCTGGTTGCCGAGCGACTCCACCCCCAGCGCGTCGGCGAGCCGGCGCGCGGGATCGATCGTAAGCACCAATGCGCGCCGCCCGGCTCGCGCGGCCTCGAGCGCGATCGCCGCCGCTATGGTGGTCTTGCCGACCCCGCCACAGCCGACGCACACCACCACGCGTCGCTCCAGCGCCGGCAGCGTCACGCTGCTGCCCCCAGCGGCGCGAGCAGCGCGGCGGTGAGTCGAGCGACGTCGTCGTGACCGCGCAACCCGTCGCGCAGGTACGGAAGCGTCGCCGTCGGAAGACCCGTTTGCAGGGCCAGCTGCGCGACGTAGCGGCGGTTGAGCTCGGCGCGCGCGCGCAGCGTCGCGCCGCAGGCGGCGAGGACAGGCGGTGGAGGCAGCTTGCCGAGCGGGGCGTCGTCGGGAAGCGCCGCGAGGCGCTGGTCGAGGTCCGCCAGGTCGTCGGGGTACGGCGGCTCTTGCACCGCGTTCACCACCACGCGGTCGAGCGCCACGCCGAGCGAGCGCGCGCGTGTCACCAGCTCGACGGTCTCGCGCACCGGCAGCTCCTCGGCCAGCGCGACCGGCAGCAGCAGCGTGCGGGAGTGGTCCTCGATCAGCGCTTTGACCCGCTCCGTCTGATGGCGCAGCGGGCCGGCGCGGACGGCTGACGCGACCACCCGCGGTACATCCAGGAACGCGAGGCCGTGTCCGGTCGCTGGAGCGTCGACGACGATCAGGTCGTAGCGCGGTCGAGCGCCGTCCCGCATCTGCTCCAGGTGCCACACCTTTCCCAGCGTGATCAGCTCCCGCCAGCCCGGCGAGGCGAGCAGCAGTTGCCGGAACGCGCGCTGCCGCAGCACCGGATCGACCAGCCGGCGGGTGCCGAGCTGGAGCCCGAGGTACTCGCCGAGCGCCTCGAACGGCTCGATGTGGCACACCCAGACGTTCTCCCGCACGCGCGCCGGCTGATAGCCGAGCGGCGCGGGATGCGGGCCCAGCAATGCGGCGAGCCGGGCGTCGGGGTCGACGGCCGCGACCAGCACGCGCCGCCCGCTCGCCGCGGCGCCCAGCGCGAGTGCCGCCGCGACGGCGGTCTTCCCCGTTCCGCCCTTGCCGGTGACGATCACGAGCCGGCGGCTCTCCAGCGGGCTGGCCGGGTCGTTCACGCATCCCTCCTCGGGCTCGAGCCTCAAGCGGGCGACCGGCAGCTCCGAAACATCGAAACGCGAAGGGCTCCGACCTGGAGCGCGCCGAGGGAACAACAGCGCGGGGCGCGGAACCGCAGCGTTCCGGCCTGGCTGGAAGGGGAGAACGGTAGCGTGATCGTCACCTGCGAGCGCTGCACGACGCAGTTCCAGCTCGACGAGTCCCGCGTGCCCGAGGGCGGTGCTCGTGTCCGCTGCTCGCGATGCAAGCACGCGTTCGTCGTGACGCCGCCCGCCGAGTCGCCGGAGCAGGAGATCCATCGCGCCGCGAGCCGCGCCCTCGAGAGCGGGATCACGCCCGACGTGACGGAGGATCTGCCGACGCAGTCGATCGCGATGCCGGTCGACGATGAGAGCGACTGGAAGT
>CAZPNB010000283.1:0-4146 GCA_964587305.1 uncultured Spirochaetales bacterium
CGGCAGCTTCGGCTGGGCGCGCGAGCCCGCCGAGGCATTCGCGCGCGCCTGCGCGCGCGGTGCCCGCGAGCAGATCGGCCTCGGCCGCGCGATGGCGTTCGAAGCCGAGACGCTGCCGAATGCGCGCTACTCGGTGCTCGCCGCCTGCGCGCGGCTCGAGCTCCCGATCACCGTGCACGTGGCGATCGGCACCGACACGGTGCACATGCATCCTTCGGTGTCGGGCTCCGACGTCGGCGAGGCCTCGCATCTCGACTTCCGGATCGCTGCGCAGGTGGCGACGGAGCTCGAGGGCGGGGTGTGGCTCAACATCGGCTCTGCCGTGCTGATGCCCGAGGTGTTCCTGAAGCTGGTGTCGATCGCGCGCAACCACGGGCATGCGCTCGCGGACGTGGTCGCAGCCAACCTCGACATGCAGCAGCACTATCGCACGAGCGCCAACGTGATCGGCCGGCCGGTCGCGCGCGGGATCGAAGTGATCGGGCATCACGAGATCAACCTGCCGCTCTTACGGCTAGCCGTGCTCGCCGCGCTCGAAGCAGCGCACTAGCGTCCTCGGCGGAAGCGTTCCCGGCGCTGGGTCTTCGACGCGAGCGACGCAGGACATACGCCTTCAGAGGCTGAGCCACGGTGCCCCCGGAGCGGACCTTAGGTCGCCCCGGTGCGCTTCGAGACGTAGAAATCGCCGATCAAGAGATGCTCGAGGCCGGAGCCGTAGAACATCGCGAGGGCATCCTCGGGAGAGCAGACCATCGGCTCGCCGCGGCGGTTGAGCGAGGTGTTGAGCAGCACCGGAACGCCCGTGCGGCGGCCGAACTCCTCGAGCACCGCGTAGAACTTTGGGTTCACGTCGCGACGCACGGTCTGCGGACGGCAGGAGCCGTCGACGTGCACGATCTCGGGTACCCGCTCGCGCCAGGTGGGGCTGACCGGGAAGCTCAGGTTCATGAACGGCGAGGGGTGCTCGCTGCCGAGCAGCGCGGGGGCCTCCTCGGCCAGGATCGAAGGACAGAAGGGCCGCCACTTCTCGCGAAACTTGATCCGCTCGTTGATCTGATCCGAGGTGCCGCGCACCGTGGGATTGCCGAGGATGCTGCGGTTGCCGAGCGCGCGCGGCCCGAACTCCATGCGTCCCTGGAACCAGGCGATGATCTCGCCCGCCGCGAGCAGCTCCACCGCGCGCCCCACGACCGCCTCGGGATCGAGCTGTTCGTACGGGACGCGAAAGCGTTCGAGCACGACGCGAATCTCGGACGAGCCGTAGCTCGGGCCCCAATAGGCGTGCCGCATCGGCTCGATCTTCTCGCCGCGCCCTTGCGCCAGCCAAGTGGCCGCGCCCACGGCGGTGCCGGCGTCGCCGGGCGCCGGCGGCACGTACAGCTCCGATACCAATGGGTGATCAAGGATGCGGCCGTTCATACGCACGTTCAGGGCGCAACCGCCGGTCAGACACAAGCGCCCGCCGTTGCGGCGCAGCACGTCGCCGAGGTGATGCTCGATCATTCCGATCACCGTGTCCTCGAGCGCGACCTGCGCCGCCGCGGCGATATGGACGTACGGCTCGGCCAGGCCCTCGCTCTCGCGCGGCGGGCCCCACAGATCGACCAGCGCCTGCGAGTAACGGTGTCCGCGGTAGCGGATGTGCTGGCGCACCCAGACGAGGTCGTCATCGACGCGATAGCCGCCCGGCGTCCGTCTCAGCAGCGGCTCCACCGGCGCGTTCGTCGGATCGCCGTAGGCGGACATCCCCATCACTTTGTATTCGCCGTCGTGGTGCTGGAAGCCGAGATAGTCGGTGACGGTGGCGTAGAACAAGCCGAGCGAGTCGGGCTCGACGATCTCCGCAATCTTCCGGATCGCGCCGCCACGGCCCTCGGCGACCAGCGTCGCGGTGAACTCTCCTTTGCCATCGATCGAGATGATCGCGGCGTCTTCGAAACCCGAGACGTGATACGCGCTCGACACGTGCGCCAGGTGATGCTCGACGCAGACGAGCTCCGTGCTTTCCGGAACCCCGATGGCGGTGAGGGTGCGGTGCGCCTTCGAGAGCGTCCGCCTGCGGCGGCTTTTCGTCTTCGCGAACGCCTTGTAGGCGTGGCTCGGCTTGGTGCGCAGCACGCGCCACGCGTGATGCCAGCGGCCCGCGCCATAGGCATCGGCATGCCACGGAAACGCCACCGCGTCGACCTGTGCAGGCGAGATGCCGGCCCGCTCGAGCACGAACCGACCCGCTCTCACCGGGAGCTGGTCGACGGCGTGCTTCTCGCGCGTGAAGCGCTCCTCCTCCGCCGCCGCCACGACGCGGCCGTCGACGACCAGCGCCGCAGCGGGATCGTGCTCGAAGGCGCAGCCGAGGCCGAGAATGATCACGAGCCTGCGTGGATAGACGGGTGTACGAAGCTCGTCAAGTGCTTATGTGGATGATGTGGGCGAATCACCGCCTCAGGCTGACGAATCGCCTCAGTGCGGTAGCCCCGCACTATCCTGTGAAGCGGTCCGGCTCGGCAGCCCGGGGATCCCGGAGCTCCGAGCCGAGGTGGACACCATGAAGCGATTCGCCATTTGGATGCTCGTCATGATCGCGCTCGTCGCCGGCGCCTGCAACGACGACGACTACGACGACTACTACTACGTTTTCAGCACGCCCAGCGGGCCGTCGGCGGACCTGAACCTCGACGGCTTCGCGGACCTCGTCATCGGCGCGCCGCTGCACGACGGCGCTGGACTGGCGGGCGCGCAGCGCGGGGCGGTGTTCGTCCATTACGGCAGCGCCGCGGGGCCTTCCGCGACGCCCGACCTAACAATCTTCGGACAGGAGGACGGCGCCCGGTTCGGAACTTCGATCGCCTTCGTGGGAGACGTGAACGGCCGCGGCGCTCCGGACATCCTGGTGGGCGCGCCGTCGGACGACGCCGACGGCAACACCGTGGACGACGGCATCGACCGCGGCCGCGCGTTCATCTTCTTCGGCGGGCCGGCGATGGACGCGACCGCCGACGTGACGATGACCGGCGCGGAGCCGGGCGCCATGCTGGGGCACAGCGTGACCCGGATCGCCGACACCAACCGCGACGGCTTCGACGACTGGGCCGTCGGCGCGCCGCTCGACGACGGCGACGGGAACGCGACCGACGACGGACTGGATCGAGGCCGCGCCTTCTTCTACTACGGAAGCCCGACGCCGGACGGCGCCGAGGACGTCACCTTCACCGGGCCGGAAACCGGGTCGGAGTTCGGGTTCGCGGTGGCCTCGGCCGGCGACATCAGCAACGGCGGCGCGGACGACATCGCCGTGGGCGCGCCACTCGACGACGGCGACGGAAACGCGACCGAGGACGGCAACGACCGCGGCCGCGTGTACGTCTTCTACGGCGGTGGCTCCCTCGACGCGGTTCCGGACGTGATCCTCACCGGTGACGAGGATGGCGCGCAGTTCGGAACGGCCGTGGCTCCGGTCTTCGACGTCGACGACGACAACATCGACGATCTCCTGGTAGGCGCGCCGCTTCACGACGCGGGCGCCGGGCTCGACGCCGACCGCGGCGAGGCGTACGTCTACTTCGGCGGGAACACGCCGGACACAATCGCGGACATCACGATCAGCGGGGGCACCGACGGCGGGTCCCTCGGCGCCTCGGTCAGCCGCGCGGGGGACGTCGACGGCGACAACGAGCGGGACTTCATCGTGGGCGCCCCGCTGGAGGACCCCGCGGCGCTGGTGGACGCCGGCAGCGCGTATCTCTTCCTCGGCGGCGCCGGCGTGGACGACACCCCCGACCTCTTCTTCGACGGCGCGGAGGCGGGCGGCAACTTCGGCGCGACGGTGGCGGGTCCAGGCGATGTCAACCAGGGCGGCCGCGACCTTATCGTCGGCGCGCCGCTCGACGACGCGGACGGCAATGCGAGCGACGACGCCCTCGACCGCGGCAGGACGTTCGTGTTCTTCGGCGGTTCGGCGGTCCTCGACAACGTGGCCGACGTGACCGTGGATGGCCCGCAGGACGACGATCTGGCCGGGACCGGAGTCGCCAACTGACGGGGGGGCGCGCGTTAGGCTCCCTTCCGCGTATACTGGCCAACGACGGCTCCCGGCAGTCGTTGGCTGAGAATCCAATGGGAAACTTCAGGCGACACCACGAGCGGGGA
>CAZPNB010000284.1:0-2942 GCA_964587305.1 uncultured Spirochaetales bacterium
CCTCGTTCAACGACCGGCCTTGATCCAAGAGCCGAAGCGCCTGATGCCGGCGCGCCTCCAACACCGCGGCGGAGCCTTTCGGCCGCATGATGAATCCCCCCCGAGACTCATCATTGCATTCTTTATGCACCAGTCAATAACAGGTCGTCACCTGCGATCAACGCCGCGCCTGCGAGTGGAGATAGCCTGCGCGCGGGGCTGGGTGTGCGGGTGGAAGCCTGCGATGACCGCAGTGTAGCCGGAGGTGACACGGGGATATCCGGCGTAGCGGAAGCCGGATTCATCAGAGCAGAGGAGAGGGGATAGCCTGCGATGACGCGGTGCTGCGCGGCCATCGGATGCCCTCGACGCGCTCTCTAGCGGGTGGCTCGAGCGGCGAGGCGCGGGCGCTCGATCAGCTCGAGGCAGGTGCCGTCGGGGTCGCGGAAGAAGACGGCGCGGAGGCCGTCGATCGGGATCTCGGGCCCCATGTCGAGCCAGCACGGGCCCGAGTGCGCGACGCCCTGCCGATCGAGCTCGGCGCAGCAGGCGCGCGCGTCGTCGACGAGATAGGCGAGGCGGAACCAGCCGAGCTGGTTGGCGGCTGCCGCCGGGAGGCCTGTCGGCGCGGGATCGAGCCACTCGAGCAGATCGAGGATCAGATCGGTGCGCCCGGGAATCGCCAGGAAGTCGGCGCGGAAGCGACACTGCCCCGGCAAGCCGAGGCCCGCGCCTGCTACCGGGCCCGGCTCCGATCGCGCCAGCAGTGGCGAGAGCCCGAGCACCTCGCGGTACCAGTCCGACGAGCGATCGAGGTCGCGGCAGTTCACGTTTACGTGCAGCAGGCGGAGCGTTCCAGGCTGCTCGATGAACTCGACGCAGGTGCCGTCGGGATCGAACGCGCAGAAGAAGCGCACCGCGAGGCCGCTCTCGCGGTCGAGCGGCATCTCGACCGGCGGCGACGCGGTGCGCACGCCGGCCGCGCGGAAGCGCGCGTGCAGCGCGTCGAGGTCAGGGTGGGCCAGGCACAGCCGGTACAGGCCGAGCTGATTGGCGGTGCCGGCGGGCCGCCCGGTTGGACGCGGCTGTTGCCATTCGAGCAGATCCACCGCCGGGCCCGCGACGCCGCGTTCGTCGTAGAGCAGGTGGGCGTCCCACGACACGCGCCCGACGAGTCCGAAGCCCGCTCCGTCCTGCGGCACCGGCTTCGTATGCGAGAGCGGAACCAGGCCGATCCGGTCGCGGTAGAAGGCGAGCGATCGCCGCAGATCCGTGCAGTTCACGTTCACGTGGACGGTCGAGAGCAGCGGCAACGACATTGCGATCCGGCGCCGCGGTCAGGGCATCTGGAGCAGCTCGATCACGCTGCCGCCGATCTCCGCGGGTGACTCGAGGTAGGCGAACGCGATCGTCGGCCCGAAGCGCTTGTGGAAGACCGCGCGATAGCCCGCGGCCTCGAGCGCGGCGAGCTTCGGATCGAGGTCATCGACGCGGAAACGCACGTGGTGGAGGCCTTCGCCGTGTTGACGCAGGTGCTCGGCGTGCGTCGTGTCGCCTTCGAGCACCTGGATCAGCTCGATCTCGACCGGGCCGGCGTTGTTCACTGCCAGGCGCAGCACGCAGTCGGCTTGACGGCCACGGATCGTGCAGTCCGGCAGCGGGGAGGTGCCGACCCGGAACGGGCCGAACATCGCCTCGTAGCGCGGCAGCGCGCGGTCGAGGTCCGCGACCACGTACGAGACCTGGTCGATCGGGCCGAGACCCAGGTCACGCGCGAGCGGTTCACTCATCTCGTTCTCCTCGTGGCTGCCGGAGCGCCCCGAGTATATGGCCCAGTTGGCGTTCCCGGCGCACGCTCGCTCCAACCGCGAGCCCTCGACGAGCCCTGGCCGCGCCGACACCGAACGTGCATCCTCCCGCCGCCCCGCCGGCCGAGGCGTGAAGGAGGGAACATGAAGCCCGAGGAATGCATCCTGTTCAGCGGCGCCGCGAACGGCGCCGAGGCGGGGTTCGGCGCGGCGGCCGAGCGTCACGGCGTCGCCGAGGTGAACTTCACGTTCGAGGGCCACAACGACGCGCGCACGCGCGGCATCCGCGTGCTGACCGAGCCGGAGCTCAAGCAGGGGGACGTGAGCCTCACCTACGTGAGCCGGCTGATGCACCGCGAGTTCCGCGACACCCGGCTGTTTCGCCGCGTGTTGCAGAGCATCTGGCACCAGGTCAACAATGGTCTCGAGGTGTTCGTGGTCGGCCGCATCCTCGAAGACGACACGGTGAAGGGTGGCACCGGCTGGGGCGCCGAGTTCGCGAAGCTGTGCAACAAGCCGCTCTACGTCTTCGATCAGGTCCGCGGTCATTGGAGCCGCTGGACCGGCGACGAGTGGGAAGAAGCCACCCCGCCGACGATCACGCAGCCGCGCTTCACCGGGACGGGAACGCGCTTCCTGGAGGCCGGCGGCGCGCGCGCGATCGAGGATCTATTCGCGCGATCTTTTCGTTAGGCCGCTAGGGACTGGGAACGATCGCGACGATCCGCAGCGGGCCGCCGCTGCCGCCGCCGATCTTCATCGGCAACGCGACGATCGTGAAGCCCACGGCCGGCAGGCGCTCGAGCCGCGCGACGTTCTCGAACACCGGGATGTTCGCGTCCAGCAGGATCCGGTGCGCGTCGAACGTCGCTGACGGTCCGGCGTCGATGCTCGGCGTGTCGAGGCCGATCGCGTGGATCCGGCGCTCGGCGACCAGCCAGCGCGCTGCCGCCGGGTCGAGCCCCGGGAAGTGCAGCTTCGCGACCGCCTCGGCGCCGCGTGCCGTGGTGCCGAGGTAGCGCTCGGGATCGGGCCAGAACGCGCCGTGTCCGGTGCGCAGCAGCACGATCCCTCCGGCCGGGATCGGTCCGTGCTCCCGCTCCCAATCCCTGAAGTCGGAAATCGACACCAGATAGTCGCGCGCTGCGGCCGCGT
>CAZPNB010000285.1:0-9074 GCA_964587305.1 uncultured Spirochaetales bacterium
CGGTGGTGGCGGCGCTGCGCGAGGTGCCCGAGGTGAACGCCGAGATCGACGGCGACGAGATCGTCTTCAAGCACTACTATCACCTCGGCATGGCGGTCAGCGCGCCACAGGGCCTCGTGGTACCGGTGATCCGGGACTGCGACCGCAAGAGCTTCGCCGAGATCGAAGCGGCATTGGCCGAGCTCGCCGGGCGCGCGCGCGACGGCAAGCTCTCGCCCGACGCGATGACCGGCGGCACATTCACGATCAGCAACGGCGGCGTGTTCGGCTCGCTGCTCTCGACGCCGATCCTGAATCGACCGCAGTCCGGCATCCTCGGCCTGCACAAGATCGAGGATCGGCCGGTGGCCGTGGACGGCCAGGTGGTGATCCGGCCGATGATGTACGCGGCGCTCTCCTACGACCACCGTCTCGTCGACGGCCGCGAGGCGGTCACGTTCCTGGTGCGCGTGAAGCAGGCGGTCGAAGACCCCGAACGCCTGCTCTTGGATGTGTGAGTGAGCGATCGCTTCGATCTGGTGGTGATCGGCGGCGGGCCGGGCGGCTACGTCGCGGCGATTCGCGCCGCGCAGCTCGGCTTCCGCACTGCCTGCATCGACAAGCGCGGCGTCTACGGCGGCACCTGCCTGCACGTCGGCTGCATCCCGTCCAAGGCGCTGCTGCACAGCTCCCTGCGCTACGCCGAGGCGCGCCACGAGCTGGCCGACCATGGCATCCGCGTTCAGGACGTGTCGCTCGACCTCGAGCGGATGATGGCGCGCAAGCAGGAGAAGGTCGCCGAGCTGGCGCGCGGCATCGCGTTCCTGCTCGAAAAGAACAAAGTGCTTGCTCTCGCCGGTACCGGCCGGATCGCCGCGCCCGGGCGCGTCGAGGTCGAGCAGACCGACGGGACCTCACGCGCGCTCGAGACGGAGCGGATCCTGATCGCCACCGGCTCGGAGTCGGCGCCGCTCGCCGGCGTGCCGATCGACGAGAAGCGAATCGTGTCGTCGACCGGCGCGCTCGCGCTCGAACGCGTGCCCGAGCGCCTGCTCGTGGTGGGCGCCGGCGCGATCGGGCTCGAGCTCGGCTCGGTGTGGTCGCGGCTCGGCGCCGAGGTGACGGTGGTGGAGTTTCTCGACCGGATCCTGCCCGGCATGGACGCCGAGATCGCGATGCAGGCCCAGCGCGTGCTGGCGCGCCAGGGGCTCGCGTTCTCGCTCGGCCGCGAAGTGCGCAGCGCGGTGGTGTCCGACGCGGGCGTGCGTGTCACCGTCGCGGGGCGCAAGGACGCAAAAGAGGAGATGGTCGACGCCGATGTGGTGCTCGTCGCGATCGGACGCCGCGCCACCGTCGAAGGGCTCGGCCTCGAAGTGCAAGACGTCGCGCGCGACGCGCGTGGCTTCGTATCGGTGAACGAGCGCTTCGAGACGTCGGTGCCGGGAATCTTCGCGATCGGCGACTGCGTGCCAGGCCCGATGCTCGCGCACAAGGCCGAGGAGGAGGGCGTCGCCTGCGTCGAGCAGATGGCCGGCCAAACCGGTCACGTCGACCACGGCCGCGTGCCGACGGTCGTCTACACCTGGCCCGAGATCGCCGGCGTCGGCGCGACCGAAGAGGCGCTGCGCGAGCGCGGCGCCGACTACCGCGTCGGCAAGTTCCCGTTCTCGGCGAACTCCCGCGCGAAGATCACCGGCGACACCCAGGGCCTGGTGAAGATCCTCGCCGACGCCGCGACCGACCGCGTGCAGGGCGTCCACATCCTGGGTCCGTTGGCCGGCGACCTGATCGCCGAGGCGGTGCAGGCGCTCGAGTTCGGCGCGTCGGCCGAGGACATCGCGCGCACCTGCCATGCGCACCCGGCAACCGGCGAGGCGCTGAAGGAAGCGGCGCTTGCGGTGGCGGGTCGGGCGATTCACAGCTGAGACATCCAGGAGAATCCGGAGATGAAGCAGTTCGGCGGGAAGCTCGCGGTGATCACCGGGGGCGGTACGGGGATGGGTCGCGAGCTCGCGCGGCAGCTGGCCGCCGAGGGTTGCCACGTCGCGATCTGCGACGTGTCCGAGGAGTCGATGGCGCAGACGAAGACGCTGTGCGAGCGGAATTCGCCGCGCGGCACGCGGGTCTGCACCGCGCAGGCAGACGTCTCCGTCGAGTCGCAGGTGCTGGCGTTCCGCGACACCGTCGCCCGCGTGCACCAGACCGACCACATCCACCTGCTGTTCAACAACGCGGGAATCGGCGCCGCCGGGAGTTTCGTCCGCGACGAGCGCGACGAGTGGGAGAAGACCTTCAACGTGTGCTGGTACGGGGTGTACTACTGCTCGCGCGCGTTCCTGCCGATGCTGCTCGCGAGCCCCGAGGGCCATCTCGTCAACACGAGCAGCGTCAACGGCTTCTGGGCGACGCTCGGGCCGACCACCGCCCACACCTCCTACAGCACCGCGAAGTTCGCGGTGAAGGGCTTCACCGAGGCGCTGATCAACGACTTCCGCGTGAACGCGCCGCACGTGAAGGTGTCGCTGGTGATGCCCGGCCACATCGGCACCTCGATCATCATCAACTCCGCGCGAATCCTGGGCCGCGACCCTAAAGAGATGCCCGACGACCAGGTCCAGCAGGCGCGCGAGAGCATCGCGCGCCTCGGCTTCGACGTCGGCGGCGCGACCCACGACGAGATCCGCCAGCTGTTGCAGCAGCGCGCCGAGATCTTCCGAGACGAGGCGCCGATGACCGCCGCCGAGGCCGCCAAGATCATCCTCGACGGCGTGCGCGAGGAGCGCTGGCGGATCCTGGTCGGCCACGACGCGCACGTCCTCGACCAGATGGTGCGCGAGACGCCCGAGGAGGCCTACGAGGCGTCGTTCATGCAGCGCTTCGTCGCGAACTCCGGTTGGAAGCTGACCCCTCCCAACCAAGAAATCTGACGGCCCATCCGCCGTGCTGGAAGGCCGCGTGCGCTGAACGGGTCTCGAGCGGGTCGAGGTCGTTCCTTCAGGTCAGCGTCTTCAAGAGCTCGACCGCCGGGGCAACGCGGATGCTCTCGGGGGAGAGGAAATCCTTCGTGCCCGTGGCGCTGATCTGCCAGGCGTCGGCGCGCGGGTACCGGAGCCTCAGGTAGCGCAGACTGCGATCCAACGGCGCGTCACCCCACTTCGCCTCCACGAGCAGGATCGGCGCGCGGCCCTCGACCACGACGAAATCGACCTCGCGCCCATCCGTATCGCGGAAGTAGCGCAGCTCGAGGTCGCGTCCGCGGACGTCCGCCTCGAAGTGCACCCACTTCAACAGGTGACACGCGACCAGGTTCTCGAAGCGCTGTGGCTCGCTCGGGACGATGCTCCAGTCAAAGTGGTAGTGCTTCTGTTCCTTCTTGACGGCGCGGATGCGTGGTCCGGCGAGCGGAGGCAGCCGGAACAACGCAAAGAGCCGCTCGAGCACTCGCAGCCAGTTGGCGACGGTCTTGTGGCTCAGCTGCAGGTCCTCGCGCAGGGCGTTGATCGACAGTGGAGAGCCGACGAGATCCGGCAGTCGCATCATCAACAGCTCGAGGTTCCCCAGGTCCTGAATGCGTTCGAGGCTGCTCACCTCCTCGCGCACGAGCCTCGAGCGGTACTCGCGAGACCAGCGCCGTGCCTCGACCTCGGAACCGCCGAAGAACGGCTCCGGGAAGCCGCCGAGCGTGAGCAGGTCCGTCAGCCCGGAGCGCCGTTCGAGTCCAAGCTCGGCGACGGACAGCGGATGCAACCGGAGGAGGTGGTAGCGGCCCTGGAGCGAATCACCGCCGTAGCGATAGAGTTCCAGGCGCGCGCTGCCGGTGACGAGGATCTTCTGACCCTTGCGACGCCCGTCGTACAGCCCCTTCAGCAGCCCCCGCCAGCCGCGGTACTTGTGGATCTCGTCGAAGATCCAAAGCGCTGCCGGAGGCAGCTCGCGCGCCAGGATCCGCGTGCGATCCTCGGAGACGTCCCAGTTCAGGTAGCCGCGCCCCGCGCCGCGCAGGGAGCGCGCCAGCGTGGTCTTGCCGACCTGTCTGGGCCCCGCCAGGAAGACCATTTTGCGGGCGAGGTCGCGCTGGACCTGGCCAGCGAGGTAGCGGCGAGCTGCGGGCATTGCTGGCACAGTACGGGCAATGTGTACAGGTGTCAAAATTACTCACGGGCATTATGGACACCTGGAAAGAATCACCGCGACCCGGGTCCAAGCGGGTCACGATCGTCGCGTTGCGGAGAACGCGCCGCCTAGATGGGTGTGGGCGGCACCTGGCCCAGCAAAGATCTCGTCGCTGACGCGATCCCAGAGCGTCCCCGTCGGGGCACGCCAGCCTGATCGCCACGCTGGTGCGTTTTGGCGAGCAGGAGCATGGGCCACAGCCGCAGCTCAGCGCCTAAGATGCTGCTTTCATTAGGGGGCAAGGGAAGGATCCAGAGAGCCGAAGCCCGCGTCGGGCCGCTCGACCCGGAACGCCGATCCAGCCCGGCCTCGACGCGAGCGCGCTGCCGCGGTCGCGCGTCACCATCACCGCTACAAACGGGATCCGGCTTTTCAGGGAGACGCACTGCCATCGCGCCGTCGAACCGAACGATCCCGGTGGCGAGCACCAGCGCGAAGGCGAACGCAACGAGGACCGGACCGTCCACGAAGGGCAGCATTCCACGGGCCCTCTTCCCCGTTCGACGGGTGCGCCGAGCGCGGGGTCACCGGTATCCTGCGCCGCGCCAGACGAACACCCTCGGAGACCCCCGATGACCGCCGAGATCCGACCGTTCCGCATCGAGGCCAGCGACGATGCACTCGACGACCTGCGACGCCGGCTGCGCGCCACGCGCTGGCCCGACGCAGAGGTCGTGGACGACTGGTCGCAGGGCATACCGCTGGCCTACGTGCAGGAGGTGTGCGGCTACTGGGCCGAGAAGTACGACTGGCGCGAACGCGAGCGGCGGCTCAACGCGTTCCCGCAGTTCCGCACCGCGATCGAAAACCTCGGTATCCACTTCTATCACGTGCGCTCGCCGCACGCGGACGCGCTGCCGCTGGTGATGACCCACGGCTGGCCCGGCTCGGTGGTGGAGTTCCAGAAGGTGATCGGCCCGCTCAGCGACCCGACCGCGCACGGTGGCGACGCCGCCGACGCATTCCACGTCGTGTGCCCGTCGCTTCCGGGTTACGGCTTCTCGGACAAGCCGACCGCGCGCGGTTGCGGCGTCGAGCGGATCGCCGACCTGTGGGCCGCGCTGATGGAGCGCCTCGGCTATCGCCGCTATGTCGCGCAGGGGGGCGACTGGGGTGCGATGGTCACGACCCAGATCGGCATCCGCGATACCGCCCACTGCGCCGGCATCCACCTGAACATGCCGATCGCCGCGCCCGACCCGGCGACGATGAACGATCTCACGCCGGCCGAGCAGAGCGCGCTCGCGGGCATCGCGCACTACGGGGAGTGGGACTCCGGCTATTCGAAGCAGCAGAGCACGCGGCCGCAGACGGTCGGCTACGGGCTCGTCGACTCCGCCGCCGGCCAGGCCGCCTGGATCCTCGAGAAGTTCTGGGCGTGGACCGACTGCGACGGCCACCCGGAGAACGTGCTCTCGCGCGACGAGCTGCTCGACAATCTGATGCTCTACTGGCTGCCCGGCACGGGCGCATCGTCGGCGCGCCTGTACTGGGAGAGCTTCCGCACCCAGACGCAGGCGCTGGCTCCGATCACGGTGCCCAGCGGCTGCAGCATCTTCCCGAAGGAGATCTTCCGGATGTCGCGGCGCTGGGCCGAGAAGCGCTTCACCAACCTCGTGTACTGGAACGAGCTCGAGCGCGGCGGCCACTTCGCCGCGTTCGAGCAGCCCGCGACGTTCGTGAACGAGGTGCGCGCCTGCTTCCGCAACATGCGAGCGGCCCGATGAACAGCGCGGAGACGAGCGCCGAGCAACGCGAGTTCCAGCAATACGCGCGGCGCTGGCTGGCCGAGAACGCACCGCCGCCGCCGCCCGAGCGGCTGCCGGTGCTGCCGATCGAGGTCGCCACCGAGTCGCTGCGCGACTACCTGCGCGACTGGCAGCGGCGCTGCTACGAGGCGGGGCTGATCGGTGCGGACCTCCCGACAGCGTACGGCGGCGGCGGCCATCAGGGCTTCCAGCGGATCGCCAATCGCGAGATGAGCCGCGCCGGTACGCCGTTCATGCTGAACGTGGTGGGTCTGCACATGGCGATCCCGACGATCCTCGTGCACGGCAGCGAGGAGCAGAAGCGCCGCTTCGTTCCAAAGGCGCTCAGCTGCGAGGAGATCTGGTGCCAGGGCTTCAGCGAGCCGGGCGCCGGGTCCGACCTCGCGAATCAGCAGACGAGCGCGGTTTGCCGTGGCGACGTCTGGGTCGTGAACGGGCACAAGCTGTGGACGAGCCTCGGCCACTTCGCGCAATGGATGATCCTGATCACCCGCACCAGCAAAGAGCACAAGTACGACGGGCTCACCTACTTCCTGTGCCCGATCGAGGGTCACCCCGGCGTGACGGTGAAGCCGCTGATCAAGATGACCGGCGAGAGGGGCTTCAACGAGGTGTTGTTCGAGGACGCGCGGATCCCCGACTCGCTGCGCCTGGACGCGGTTGGCAAGGGCTGGACGGTCGCGATGACGACCCTCACCTACGAGCGAGGCGCAGCCGAGGGAGCCGGCGGCGGCGGCGGCGAGAAGACCAGCCCGATCGAGCGGCTGCTCGCGCTCGCGCGCGCGAGCTTCCGCAACGGCGTGCGCGCCAGCGACGACCCGCACACGCGCGACGCGATCGTGCAGCGGGCGATCGTGCACGAGGGCATGTCGCAGAACGTGCGGCGCATGCGCGTGCCGGCGCTCTGCGACCATCCAATGCGCCTGCCATTGCAGATGAAGGTGACCGGCTCGGAGTTCTCGCAGCAGAACGCGCGTCTCGGCGTCGAGATCGCCGGCGCGCGCTCGACGCTCTACAAGAACGACTCCGCGGCGCCCGACGCCGGGCGTTGGCCGCTCGAGTACCTGGACTCCTACGGCCACACGATCGCGGCCGGCACGAACGAGATCCAGCGCAACATCCTGGGCGAGCGCGTGCTCGGCCTGGCGAAGTCGAAGTAGGGAAAACGGAGATGGCCTCGAGCACCGCTCCGAAGGACTTCGGCTTCGGCGAAGACGAGCAGCTGCTGCGCGACCTCGCGCGCCGTTTCCTCGACGAGAACCTGCCGGTGGAACGCCTGCGCGCGCTCGTCGCGGCGGACCCCGCCGCAGTCTACGAACGGGGTGAACGGCCGGGCTGGGACGAAGGGCTGTGGAAGCAGATCTGCGAGCTCGGCTGGACGGGGCTCGCGGTGCCGGAAGCCGCCGGCGGGATCGGCGGCAAGATGGTCGGCATCGCGGCGCTGGTCGAAGAGGTGGGACGCCACGCGCTGCCCTCTCCGTTCATCCCCACGCTGTGCGCGGCGTTCGCGCTGCGCGCGGCGGAGACGCCGGCCGCTGGCGCCTGGCTCGCGCGGATCGCCGACGGCACCGCGGCGGCGCTCGCGATCACCGACGCGCGCGGAAGCTGGGATCCCTCGGACTGCGACGTGTCGGCGCGGCAGCAGGGCGAGCACCTCGTGCTGTCGGGCGCTGCCAGCTTCGTGCAGGACGCGTTCAAGGCCGACATGCTGGTGGTCTCGGCGCGGCGCGACGGCGCGGGGGTGCTGTGCGCGGTTCCCCGCGATGCGGCGGGCGTCTCGCTCGCCCAGGATCACATCCACGACCTGACGCGCGACCAGGCGACGGTGCGCTTCGAGAACGCCCGCGTTCCGCGCGAGAACCTGATCAGCGAGGATGGCACGGCGGTGCTGCGCCGCGCGTGGCCGGCAATCCTCGTCACCGTTGCGGCCGATCTCTGCGGCACCAGCGAGTGGCAGCTCCAGACCACCGCCCTGTACGCGAAGCAGCGCGTGCAGTTCGACCGCCCGCTCGGCTTCTTTCAGGCCGTGAAGCACCCACTCGTGAACGCGATGATCGAGATCGACCGCGCTCGCTCGCTGCTCTACCACGCCGCCTGCTGCATCGACACCGACGCCGGAGAGGCCGAGACCGCCGGGCGGATGGCGAAGAGCGCCGCGTCCGACGCGGGTGCGTTCATCTCGGACCGCTCCGTCCAGCTCCACGGCGGCATCGGCTTCACCTGGGAGTCCGACCTCCACGTCTACTTCAAGCGCAGCCTGCACAACCAGATGCTCTACGGCGACGGCGCCTATCAGCGGCGCGCGCTCGCGGAGCGGCTGATCGGGCCGATCGGGAGTTAGTTCGTTCGCCCGTCGGGACCGAGAAGGAGACAGCGTGATTCCCTATGACTCACCGATCCTTTCGCTGTATCTGAATCAGCTCATCGATTGGGACGAGTATTTCGCCAAGCGCCTGGGCGACGGCGCCGACCGGGTCGCCGAGCGCGAAACCCTGGCGACGGTGCTCCAAACGGCCGCCCAGATCTGCTCCGAGATCGAGCCGTCACTGCGCGCGGGCTGGCACGCGGCCGCGCGGCTCGAGGGCGATCGGGTGGTGTACCCGCCTCACATCCAGCATGCCTACGAGACGCTCGCCCAGGCCGGCCTGGTGAGCTACGCCGTCGACGCCGCCTACGGCGGCTACGGGCTGCCCGCCTGGCTGACCAACGTGATCCTCCAGATGGTGGCGCGCGCCGATGCAGGCCTGATGACGATCCTCGGCCTCCAGGCCGGCGTCGCCGAGGACATCCAGCTCTACGGATCCGAGGAGCTGAAGCAGCGGTACCTGCCGCGCTTCGCGAGCGGAGAGATCATGGGCGCCATGGACCTGACCGAGGCGCAAGCGGGCTCCGACCTGGGCGCGATTCGGACGCGCGCCACGGAGCGCGGCGCAGAGTTCGCGCTCGACGGCGAGAAGATCTTCATCACCAACGGCGGAAGCGAGGTGCATCTGGTGCTGGCGCGCGACGCCGACTCATACGATGCCAGTCTGGGAACGACCCGGGGACTCTCGCTCTTCCTGTGTCCGCGCACGCTGCCGGACGGGGCGCGCAACGGCGTCTCGGTTGTACGCCTGGAAGAGAAGCTGGGCATCCATGGCTCGCCCACCGCGG
>CAZPNB010000286.1:0-3107 GCA_964587305.1 uncultured Spirochaetales bacterium
GTCATGCTGTTCGAGCATCTCGGCTGGTCCGACGTCGCCCAGGCGATCGTGCGTGGCTTCGAGGGCGCGATCGATTCGAAGCGGGTGACCTACGACCTCGCGCGACCCGGCGCGGAGCGTGATCGCGTCGCCCGCCCGCACCTGCATCGACGGGATGCTCGCCTTGCGACCGTTCAGCTGGAAATGGCCGTGCCGCACCAGCTGCCGCGCCTCCGCCCGAGACGTGGCGAAGCCGAGCCGGAACACCACGTTGTCGAGGCGCCGCTCGAGCAGGACGAGCAGGTTCTCGCCGGTCCGGCCCTTCATGCGCAGCGCTCGCTTCATCGTGCGCGCGAACTGCTTCTCGAGCAGCCCGTACATCCGGCGGACCTTCTGCTTCTCGCGCAGCTGGACGCCGAAATCGGAAAAGCGCGCTCGGCCCTGACCGTGCTGGCCGGGCGGGTAGCTGCGGCGCTCGACTCCGCACTTGGGGGTAAAGCAGCGGTCGCCCTTCAAGAAGAGCTTCGTGCCCTCCCGACGGCAGAGCCGACACACCGCACCGTTATAGCGAGCCATACGAAGTCCCCTAGACGCGTCGCCGCTTCTTCGGCCGACAACCGTTGTGCGGGATCGGTGTGACGTCTCGGATGAGCGTCACCTTGATCCCAGCGGCCTGGATCGCGCGGACGGCCGACTCACGACCCGCCCCCGGACCTTTGACGTACACGGAGACCTGTCGGACTCCGTGCTCCATCGCCTTCTTGGCGCAGTCCTCCGCCGCCACCTGAGCGGCGAACGGCGTCGACTTTCGCGACCCCTTGAAACCGTGTCCGCCGGCGCTGCCCCAAGCCAGAGTCCCACCGGACGGATCGGTGACCGTGATGATCGTATTGTTGAACGTCGACTGGATGTGCACCACGCCAGACTGGACGCTCTTCTTGACCTTCTTCTTGCCGCCCTTCTTCACGGAATGGCCTCTCTACTTCTTGGTGACGGCCTGCTTCTTGCCGGCCACTGTCTTCGCCGGACCCTTCCGGGTGCGCGCGTTCGTGTGGGTGCGCTGCCCACGCACCGGCAGCCCTCGGCGATGGCGCAGACCCCGGTAGCAACCGATGTCCATCAGCATCTTGATGTTCTGGGAAGTCTCGCGCCGCAGGTCGCCCTCGACCGTATAGTCGTGTTCGATCGCCTCGCGAATCCGCACCAGCTCGCCGTCGGCGAGCCGATCTGTCACGACCTCGGGCGCGACGTCGGCCTTCACGCAGATCTTCCGCGCGCTGGCGCGGCCGATGCCGTGAATGTAGGTGAGTGCGATGTCGATGCGCTTGTTACGCGGCAGGTCGATTCCGGCGATGCGCGCCATGTTCTCTCTCCTTCCGGTCTGGATCGAACGCTAGCCCTGTCGCTGCTTGTGCTTCGGGTTCGCGCAGATCACGCGAATCACCCCGCGCCGTTTGATGACGCGGCACTTGACACACATCTTGCGGACGGAGGCTCTGACCTTCATGACTTTCCCTCGAAACCCCAAAACCCTCTAGTGAGACCCTGCGATTCGCGTCAGCGTCTCGCTGCCGTCCTCGGTGACGAGGATGGTGTGCTCGAAATGGGCGGACAGCGAGCCGTCTGCCGTGACCGCCGTCCATTCGTCGTCGAGCATGCGCACTTCGGGACGGCCAGCGGTCAGCATCGGCTCCAAGGCGAACACCATCCCCGGCACCAGGCGCGGCCCCCGCCCCGGCTCCCCGAAATTCGGGATCCAGGGCGGCTCGTGCAGCTCTCGGCCGATGCCATGCCCGGCGAACTCCCGCACGACCGCGAAGCCCGCGTTCTCGGCCGTCCGCTGGACGGCATTTCCCAGATCCGAGAGGCGGATGCCGGGTTTCATCACCTCCATCGCGTCGTCCAGTGACTGGCGCGACACCTGCAGCAAGCGCTCCGCGTCTTCCGAGATCTCCCCGACCGGCACCGTTACAGCGGAGTCACCATGGTAGCCGCCCACCGAGACGCCGAAGTCGAGACTGACGATATCCCCGTCCGCGAGCACGCGCGGGCCGGGAATGCCATGAACGATCTCGTCGTTGACGGAGACGCAGAGGACGGCCGGGTACTTCGGAAGGCCGTGCGGATCGTAGCCCTTGAACGACGACCGCACACCCCGGGCGGCGATCGACTTCTCCGCGTAGCGGTCGAGCTCCGCGGTCGTGACTCCGGGCTTCACACGCTCCCGCAGCTCGAGCAGGATCTCGGCCACGTGGAGAGCGGCCTCGCGCATCGTCTCCACCTCGCGCCTCGACTTGATCGGGATCCGCTCGCGAATGCCCATCACGCCAGGGCCTCGGCGACGCGTTTCGCCACCTCGTCGGCGCTGGCCGACCCGTCCACCGCGCGCACGATCCCCTGCGCGGAGTAGTGCGCGATGAGGGGCTCCGTCTGCGCGTAGTAGATCTTCAGCCGCTTGCGGATCGTCTCCTCGTTGTCGTCGCTGCGGCCCTCGATCGCAGACCGCTTGAGCAGACGGCGGACGATCTCCTCCTCATCGACAGAGAGCGCGATGCAGCGTTCCAGCGGCGTCCCGATCCGTCCGAGCATCGCGTCGAGCGCACGGGCCTGGCCGGCGGTGCGCGGGAACCCGTCGAGGATGAAGCCCCGCCGCCGCGCGTCCGGCGCGGCGAGGCGCTGCTCGGCCACACGGATCACGATGTCGTCGGAGACGAGGTCGCCGCGCGCCATCACGGCCTGGGCCTGGAGCCCGACCTCGGTCTTCGCGTCGACCGCGTCGCGCAGCATGTTTCCGGTCGCGATCTGAGGAATGCCGAGCCTCTCCACCAGGCGCGTCGCTTGGGTCCCCTTGCCGGCCCCCGGGGGCCCGAGCAGCAGCAGCCGTCGCGCGCTCATCGCTGGAGCCTTCCGCGGATGCGCGTGCCCTGGGCGAGGCCTTCGTACTGGCGCGATACGAGATGCGCCTCGATCTGGGAGATCGTGTCGAGCCCCACACCCACCACGATCAACAGCGCCGTGCCCCCGAAGTAGAACGGAACCCCCATCCGCACGGACAGCACGGTCGGCAGGACGCAGACCGCCGACATGTAGATGGCCCCGATCAGTGTGATCCGGGTGAGGATGCGGTC
>CAZPNB010000287.1:0-16142 GCA_964587305.1 uncultured Spirochaetales bacterium
GCTGCGCACCGCGCTGCGGCTCTTGACCTATCTGCCGAACCACAACGCAGAGTTCGCGCCCTGGAGCCCCACCTCCGACCCGATCGACCGTTTCACCGTCGAAGAGGACATCCTGTTCCGGCGCACCTTCAACCAGCCGGCTGGAATGAACTCGCCGCTCGACATCACGCTCTTCCTGCAGCAGATCTGCGACCACGGCGAGTACTTCGAGCTGCAGCCGGCGCGGGCGCGCAACCTGATCACCGCGTTCGGCCGGATCGGCGGCCACGTGGTGGGGTTCGTCGCGAACAACTCGGCCGTGGCGTCGGGCCAGATCGACATCGGCGCCGCGCGCAGGGGCACGCGCTTCATCCGCTTCTGCAACCTCTACAACATCCCGCTGATCTTCCTGGAGGACACGACGGGCTTCCTGCCGGGCAGGGAACAGGAGGCTGGCGGCATCATCCTGGAAGGGCGCCGCTTCCTCGACTCGATCATCGACGTGCGCGTGCCGTCGATGACGCTGATCATCCGCAACGCGTTCGGCGGCGCCTATGCCAGCTACAACTCGCACTTCGTCGGCGCCGACATGGTGTTCACGATGCCGATGGCGCGGATCGCGGTGATGGGGCCCGCCGGTAAGGACTTCGTCTACAAGGACGAGATCCGCGCGATCGACGCGGCCTGCCGCAGAGCCGTCGCGGGCGGAACTTCGGCGCCGGAGGCCGAAGCCCGGCGCGACGCGGGCCTCGCCGCGCTGACCGCCCGCTACGAGGCCGAGCTGATGAACCCGAAGGAAGCGCTGTCGCTCGGCTCGGTGTCGCGCGTCGTGATGCCGGGCACCAGCCGGCGCGTGCTGGCCCAGAACCTGAACTTCCTGATGCGCACCTACACGCCAAAGCCGATGTCCGGGCCGCAGCGGGAGTTCGAGTAGATGCTCGGTCGTGATCTCGAACGGCGTGCCTACGCCGACAGTGAATCCGCCTGGGTGCGCTCCTTCGACCCCCGCCCGATCAAGTGCCTGGTCGTGTGCCGCGGGCCGGTGCGGCTCGAGGCGTTCGAGGTCTTCGACGCGATCGGGATCCGCGAGTACGGGATGCTGCTCTCGGAGAAGGACTCGGTCACCTACCCGCGCTGCCTCGCCCCGGAGCTGCGCCGCTTCCGTTTTCCGGCGAACGTGCACCGCGTTCCCGACTACATGGGCGTCGGCCAGGCGGAGAAGCAGCAACGCATCCGCGAGATCGTCGACGTCGCGGTGGCGCACGGCTACAGCCACATCTTCGCCGGCTACGGGTTCATGGCCGAGGACGCCGAGTTCATCGAGGCGATCGAGCGCGCCGGTGTCGGCTTCATCGGGCCGTCATCGCGCGTCGTCCGCGTGGCCGGGGCGAAGGACGAAGCCAAGAAGCTCGCGCGCGCGCTCGGCAACTCGGTGATCCCGGGCGTCGACACGGTCAGCACGCGGGCGCTGGTGCGCCGCGCGGGCCAGCTCGAGGCGCTCGAGGCGCTGGCCGCGCAGCACGCTCTCGACTTCGTCTGGGACGGTGCGCGGACGCTGGAGGAGAACGCCCGGGCGCTGCTCCAGGCCGGCTACGCGAAGAGCGCAGAGCTGGTGACGATCGAGGAGCTTCAGGCCCAGGCGGAGCTCGAGTGCCGCGCGATGTGGAGCGAGTATCCGAGCCACCGGATCCGCTTCAAACACGTCGGCGGCGGCGGCGGCAAGGGCCAGCGCGTCGTGTCCCGTCCGGAGCAGGTGGCGTCTGCGGTGATGGGCGTCCTCGCGGAGTCGAAGGTGCTCCCGCCGGGCTCGAATCGGAACTTCCTGATCGAGCTCAATCTCGAGAGCACCCGGCACAACGAGATCCAGCTGATCGGCAACGGGCGCTGGTGCGTCTCGCTCGGCGGCCGCGACTGCTCGGTGCAGATGCACGAGCAGAAGCTGGTGGAGGTGTCGCTCACCCGGGAGCTGCTCGACACCGAGATCGCGCTGGCGAGCGGCAAGACGCGCGAGATCCTCGACGGTGACCGGGGCACGCTCGAGCGCATGGAGAACGAAGCGACGCGCTTCGGCGAGGCGACTGGCCTCGACAGCGTTTCCACCTTCGAGTGCATAGTCGACGGCTTCAACCACTTCTTCATGGAGATGAACACGCGGATCCAGGTGGAGCACGCCGTCACCGAGCTCGCGTACCGGCTGAGGTTCACCAACCCGGATGATCCGGCGGATTTCTTCTACGTCGAGCAGTTGATCGAGGCGATGGCGCTGCTCGCACTGCACGGCGAGCGCCTGCCCGCGCCCGAGCGGATCGCGCGCAGCGTCTCCGGCGTCGAGGTGCGGATCAACGCCACCAACCAGGCGCTCCAGCCCCACGCCGGCGGCCTCGTCCGCGGCTGGTCGAAGCCGACCCCGGGCGAGATCCGCTTCGACCAGGGGATCGGCGCGCGCAACCCGGACACCGGCTCGTTCGTCTACTACTCGTTGGCGGGGGCCTACGACTCGAACGTCGCACTGCTGCTCACGGACGGCGAGAACCGGCGCCACAACTACGAGCGGATGGGCGAGATCCTGCGCCGGATGGAGCTGCGCGGCGACGATCTCCAGACGAACGCGCCGATGCACTACGGATTGATCCACTGGTTCCTCGGCAAGGGTCCGATGGCCGAGCCCGACACGCGCTTCATGTCGTCGTACCTCGCGGCGGTCGGCGCGCTGGCGCAGCTCGCCCGCGACGTCGACCTCGAGCTGGCGGCCGCCGAGCTGTCACGTGCGCAGCCCGACGACGAAGCACGCGGTGTGCTCGCCGGCAAGCAGACGCTCCTGGTGCGGCCGATCCAGCGCCTGCTCGCCAACGCTCACGTGCTCGGAGGTTTCCTCGGGCGCTTCGAGGGCCAGCTCTGGACCGTGCGCAACGACGAGCCCGTATTCGCCGAGAACCCGGTCCGCTTCCTGCGCGAGCTCTACCACTACCTCTGCATGGAGGAGAACCCCGACACGCCGGCGTCGGAGAAGATCTGGGAGGACGATGCGGTGATCCTCGCTGCGGCCGAGGCGTTCTACGCCGACGTCGCGCGGCGCACCGGGGTGCGCGATCGGACCGGCCTCGAGAAGCTGTTTGCCGGCGCGCGCGATGACCGGCTCGCCACCGGCGACGACGCGCTGTGGCAGGCCTGTGTGGCGGCCCACCGCGGGCATCAGGTCGGGCTCGAGCTCTTGCTGGTGATTCCGCGGCTCGGGATCCGCTCGGGCTTCTGCGAGGTCACCGTCGACGAAACGCTGAAGGTGATCTTCCCGGCGAAGTTCCTCGACATCGAGAAGGCGTCGGAGTGCATCAAGGCGCTGGCTCCGCCACCCCCGGCGAGCTCCGACGAGATCGTCACACCGATGGGCGGCGCCTACTACGCCCGGGAGGCGCCGCACCTGCCGCCGCTGGTGGAAGTGGGCGACCATTTCGAGGCCGGCCAGCCGCTCTTCATCATCGAGGTGATGAAGATGTTCAACAAGGTGCTCGCGCCGTTCGCGGGCACCGTCGCCGTGGACCTGATGGCCGGCAAAGACGGCACGGTCGTGGCCAAGGGTCAGAAGATCTTCTCGATCGAGCCCGACGTGCACGTGGAGCCCGAGAGCGAGTCCGCGCGCGCCGCCCGCGTGCGCGCGGCGACGCTCGCGCTGCTCAGTGGATGAGCAGTACAACCTGTGCTCCGATACACAGCCGTCGCCGCCGCGGCCGCGCGCGAGACGATCGTCGCGCGTTTGGTGGGTTAGCATGCGCGCAATGCACGAGCCGATCCCGTTCAGCGGCAGCCCGCTCGACCGCGAGGCGTTGCGGCGGCGCGACCGCGCCTGGCTCGACGCGCGCCTGGCCGATCCCGCCAGCCGCTACTTGCCGGTGTGGCAGACGAAGCCGCTGCTCAAGTGCTTTCCGCGCGAGCTGGCCTGGGCGAAGCGCGAATTCTTCGCGGACCTCGACGCGCCCGAGCCGGTCTTCCTCGGCAGCGGCGGCGGCATCGCGCATTTCGCCGTCGACGTGTCGGCCGCCGAGAAGCCCGAGGTGAGCTTCGGGATCGCCGATGTCGCCGCTTTCGACGACCTGCGCGCGGCGGTGGCGCTCTTGCCCGCGGCCGACGCGGCGATCGCGGCGCACGCGCGCACGCTGGTCGACTGGCATGCGCGCCACCGGCACTGCGCAGCGTGCGGCGGACACACCCGCAGCGTGTCGGGCGGCGCGAACCGGGTCTGCTTCGACTGCCAGACCGAGCACTTTCCGCGCACCGACCCGGTCGCGATCGCGGTCGTCGTGCGCGGCGATCGCTGTCTGCTCGGTCGCGGCCCCGGCTGGCCCGCCGGCATGTTCTCGGCGCTCGCCGGCTTCGTCGAGGCGGGCGAGAGCCTCGAAGACGCGGTGCGACGCGAGGTGTTCGAGGAGGCGGGCGTTCGCGTCGGGCGCGTCAGCTACCTCGCCTCGCAGCCGTGGCCGTTCCCGAGCTCGCTGATGCTCGGCTGCGTGGCCCAGGCCGAGAGCGAGGAGCTCGCCGTGGATGCAGTCGAGCTGGAGGAAGCGCGCTGGTTCTCGCGCGGCGCGCTGCGCGCTGCGCTGCAAGCTTCGCGCAGCCAGCCGCAGGCGAGCGAAGTCCAGCAGCAAGTTGCGCGCAGCGAGCCGCAGGCGAGCGAAGATCGGCAGGCAGGTCGCCGCAGCGACCTCAGCGTGCCGCCGCCGTTCGCGATCGCGCATCATCTGATCCGGGCGTGGGTGGAGTCCGACACCGGTGGAAGTGCGTGAGCTTCATCGCGGTCGATCGCGAGCGGGTGATGCGGCTGCCGAAGTGAGAGCGGTCTGTTCGGTTCCGGCGCGACGCGACGGGCCGAATGCGAACGCCACCCCGACGCCGATCAGGTACAGGAAGACCATCGGGACCGCGAGCAGGATCTGGCTCACCCAGTCGGGTGTCGGCGTGATGATCGCAGCGACGACGAAGATGGCGAGGATCGCGTACGGCGTTCCGCGCCAGAGGGTCGGAGCATCGACGATTCCGGCGAGCGCGAGGAAGAAGACGAACACCGGCAGCTCGAACGCGACCCCGAACGCCAGGAACATGCGGATCGTCAGCCTCAAAACCTCGTGCATCGTCCACGCCGACTTCACCATTTCACTGTCGTAGCTGGTGAAGAAGGAGAACATCGGCGGGAAGACTTGGGTGTATCCGAAGACCGCTCCGCCGGCGAACAGCGCGCTGGACACGATCACGAACGGCAGGATCGTGTTCTTCTCGGTCGGGTAGAGCCCCGGCGCGACGAACGCCCAGATCTGCCAGAAGATCACCGGCAGCACGAGGATGAAACCCGCCAGCAGCGCGCACTTCACGTACGAGAAGAAGATCTCCGAGGGGGCGATCGCCTGGAGCGGCTGGCCTTCGCCGAGCGCGTGCACCGCGGGGGCGAGCAGCAGCGCGAAGATCTCGTCGCTGTAGTTCCACGCGGCGATCGACCCGAAGAGCCACGCGAGCAGGATCCGGACGATCCGGGTGCGCAGCTCGCCGAGGTGGACGGTGAGCGGAAGCCGCGTCTCATCCATTGCGCGCGGGCTCGGCGGGTTTCCCCTCTACGGCGGCCGGCGCGGGCTCCGCAGTCGGCGCCGGCTTCGCCGCAGCGGGCCGGCCGGCGTCGAGCACCGGCGGCTCGGCGTTCGCGTCTTCGGTGACGCTCATGAAGTCGCGGCGCATGTCGTTCGATGCCCGCCGAAACTCGGCCAGACTGCGGCCGAGCGACCGCGCCAGCTCGGGCAGGCGCTTGGGACCCAGCACCACCAGCCCGATCACGAAGATGACCATCAGCTCGGTCATGCCGATACCGAACATGGCCGGAGCGTAGCTCGCCGTGCGTGCCTGGGAACGAGCGCTAGCCGATCCGAGCTTCGTTCGGGCTCCCGTTCGATCTGCGCGCGGGCTCGGCGTTGGTCGATTCCGCAAGTAGCGTGATGTCCACGTCGTTGGCGCTCGACTCGAGGATGACCGTGAACTCCTTCGCGAGGGCCGGGTCGAACTGCACGCCGGCGAAGCGCTTCAGCTCCTTCAGCACGACCTCGCGCCGCAATGCGCTGCGGTACGGGCGGTCGCAGCTCATCGCGTCGAACGCGTCGACGACGGAGACGATGCGCGCCGCGTACGGGATTTCCTGGCCCGAGAGGCCGTCGGGGTAGCCGGTGCCGTCCCACCATTCGTGGTGGTGCCGGATCGCCAGCGTCAGGTCCGATTGCAAGAGCAGCGGCCGAACCAGTCGCGCGCCGATCACCGGGTGCTGCTCGACGATCCGTCGTTCGCTCGAGTCGAGCGCTCCCTCGCGAACCAGCAGGTCGGTCGGAACGCCGACCTTGCCGAGGTCGTGCAGGAACGCGGCGATCCGAACCTGCTCCTGCTCTTTGCCGACCAGCCCGACACGTTCGGCGACCAGCCCGGCGTAGTACGACACGCGACGCGCGTGACCGCGCATGTAGCGGTCCTTGGTCTCGATCGTCTCCGCGAGGACTTCGAGGAAGTCGAGGGTGCGCAGCTCATCGGCCTCGGCGCGCACGGCCTCTTCGTCGCCGCGCTCGCCGAGCAGCGTGGCGAGACGGCCGCGCAGCTTTTGACTCCGCTCCACTTCGCGCAGGATCGCGGTGGCATCCTGGTCGCGCCCGACGACGTTGCCGAGCTCCTGAAGGAACGATCGCAGGCCCACTCGCGCGCGCCGTCGCGAGAGGGCGCGCGCCACCGCGGCCCCGACCTTCACCACGTCGAAGGGCTTCTCCAGGTAGTCGCAGATCCCGAACCGCACCGACTCGGCGGCGCTCTCGACCGACCCGCAGCCGGTGATCACGATGATCTCCGTGCTCGGGAACTCGTCGTGCATGCGGCGCATCAGGTCCTGGCCGCTCATGCCGGGCATGTTGAGGTCCAGGGTCACGATGTCGACCGTCCCGGTGCGCAGCGTCTCGAGCGCTTCGACCGCGCCGTTCGCGACCAGCACGCGGAATGACTGCGAGAGGATCATGCGGAGCGATTCGCGGGGCCCCCGCTCGTCGTCCACGATCAGGATCGTCTCCTGGATGCGATCAGCCATTGGCGCTCCGGGGCGGTGAACCCCCCGGGTGTCGCAAGTTGCGTGCCCAACCTGTGAGACACCGGCAGCCACTTACTGCAACAGACGGGAGTCCCTCGTGAAACGATCGCTGCCGCAGAATGCGGCGGGGAGCCAGGCACACGCTCGCAGTGTTCGTTTCCGGACACCCGACAGGGTCAGGGCGCGGGCAGGTCGACCACGAGCACGCGCTCCTCCGCCTCGCTCGCGCCGAGCGTGAAGCGGCCTCCCTGCGCCCGCACGATCAGCTCGGCGATCAGCAGCTCGATCGAGTCCTGCAGCGGGCCGAGCGCATCGGACCCGCCGGCTGACGGATCGTGGAAGCGCAGCAGCACGCGCACGGAGGGTTGGCTCGACCCGCCGCCCTCGTGGCGGCGCGACGCGATATACAGGTCGCCGCGCTCGGGAATGAGTGCGAGCGCCTTGTCGAACAGCGCCTCGAACGCGAGCCGCAGCTGGGCCGGGTCGGCCAGCGCGGTGGGCTGGGTGGAGTCGAGCTCCTTCAGCACGAGCAGGTGCCGGCTGCGGAACGCTTCGCGCCGCTCCGCGAGCAGCGTCTCGAGCAGTGCCGACACGTCTACCTTGTCGCGCATCGGCGCATCGAGCGCCGCGAGCTGCTCGAGCCGCACCAGCAGTCCGTGGATCCGTCCCACGTCCTCGCGCACCATCTCCGGGAAGCGCGCGCGGAACTCAGGATCGTCGAAGCGATCGGGCAGCAGGTCGGCAAAGGTGCGGATCGTCGCCAGCGGATTGCGCACCTGGTGGATCAGCGCGTTCGCCAGCCGGCGCAGCCCCGGGTCGGGCTCGTCGGAGCGCAGCGAGTGGGAGGGCGGCGGGAAGATCGGGTTGCTGAGCGGAGGCTCGGCGACGATCGGCGCCGGCACCCAGGGCCCCGCGCCGACGCCGCGCTCCTCGCGCTCTGGCTCGTCCGTGTCGGGCAGCAGCGTGCCGACGTCGGACGCGTCGATCGGCGCGAGCGCGAGTCCTTCGATCAGCAGGTCATCGGCTCGCAGCGGATCGCGCGCGGTCGACGCCAGCGTCTGCTCCACCACCGCTTCGAGCTCGCGCAGATTGCCCGGCCACGGGTATTCGCGCAGGAAGGCCAGCGCGTCCGCGTCGAACCGCCGCGGGGCTTCCCGGCGCGCGCGGGCCCAGGCGGCAAGCGCATCGGCGACGATCGCTTCGATCCGCTCCTGGCGCTCGCGCAGCGGAGGAAGCTCGATTTCGATCGTGCCCAGCACGCGGGCGAGGTGGACGTCCAGACCCGGATCGCTCGTGTCGAAGCTCGCGAGCCAGCGCAGGGTCGGCGCGCGCACTCCCGGCACCGGCCCCGCGTCGATCCAGCTCGCGAGCTCCCGCTGTACCCGCGGCGACAGCCGGCCGACGTCCTCGAGCCAGACGCAGAGGCTGGGAAGCCGCGGCTGCGAGCGCCCCAGCGCGATCAGCGCGCTCTCGATCCCGGCCCTCTCGGTGTCGGCACTGCACGGGACGTGCGCGAACGCCCCGTCGCTGGTGCCGCCGAAGTGATGCAGGTAACGGAGCAGCGTCTCGCGTCCGCTGCCCGGCTCACCTCGCACCAGAACCGGCACTTCGGAGAGACGCGGGTCCAGCGCGCGCAGCAGCTCGGGCAGCTCGAGGTCGGCGAGCCAGCGCGAGAAGCGGGCGGCCACCACCTCGCGCCGGCCGCGCTGGGACAGCGGCGGTCGCTGCGGTGCGGGCGGCCGCGACGCGCGGCGCAGCTGCTCGGCGCGCGGCGGGTAGGTCAAAAAGTCGAGCGCGAGCTGGTCGAAGAGCACATGGGCGGCGTCGGCATCGTCCTTGTCGCCGATCAGCACCCAGCGCGCATTCGCGAGCCGGCTGCGCTGGCGGTGCGCGAATTCGAGCTCGGCCTCCCAGTCTTCCGCGAGGCCCAGCACCACGACGTCCGCGGCCGGCGCTCGATCGAAGAGCGCGTCGGACGGACGGCCGATCACGGCATCCGAGGCCGCGATCAGCCTGATCAACGCCGCGCGCGCGCGGTCCTCGCGGTGAACGATCCAGATGATCGGCATGGGTCCCCGGTGGCAGCCTACAACGAACCGGAGAACTGCGGCGCAATCCGCGTGCCAATCGAACCCGGGGCCTGCTGGCGCGGGCTCCGACCCGGCAGCTCGCCGGAGGAACTGCACGGCTTCGCATGGCAAACCCGCGCCGCGGCCGAGCGGCACCCGATTCGCCATTCGCCGCCGGCCAGGGTGCGCTGCCCTCCCGTGGGTAATCCTTTTCCCTCGCAGCGGATTCCAATCTCTGCCAGAGTGGATCTCCTGCGCCCGAGATGACGGGGGTCCTGGCGAGCGCGGCACGGCGTCAGAAGGCGCCGGCGGGAGGTGTCGGAGGTTCAGGAGCCGGTGATCGATCAAGGTCCGCACGTTCGCCTGCGCAGCGCCACCGACGAACCGTACGACGACGCGATCGCTGCCGCTCGCACCTGTTATTCGCCGCGCGTGGTTGGACCCGACGAGATCACCGAGCGCCAGCGCGACAGCATCGGTCCGCTCACGTACGGCGGTGGTCACCACACCGTCTTCCAGCACGCGACGTTCGAGTTCGAGCTCTCCGGCATCTCGCGCCAGCTGGTGTGGTCGGTTCTGCACGGCTCTCCGTTCTACAACACCGAGCAGCAGAGCCAGCGCTACGTGAAGCTCGGCGAGCCGGCGGCGCATCTGCCGCCCGAGCTCACCGGCGACGCGCGCTCTCTGTACACGGCGTCGATCGAGCGAGCCTGGGTGGCCTATCGCGAGCTCACCGACCGCCTATTGCCGGTGACGCGCGAGATCCTCGCCGATCTTTGGCGTCTCGACCGCCGCGTGAACCGAGCGTTCGGCAAGAGCGTCGCCCGCGACGCGGAGAAGAAGGCGATCGAGACCGCGCGCTACGTGATCCCGGTCGCCTGTCACACCGCGATGGTCTACACCGTGTCGGGCCTGGTGTTGCACCGGCTGCGCCGGATGGCGCGCGTCGGCGACGTGCCCGACGAGGCGGCGCGCGTGGTGGGCCTGATGGTGGCGGAGGTCGAGCGCCACGATCCGAGCTTCTTCGGGCGCGTCGGCGACCCGCCGCTCGAGGCCGACGAGGTGCTCGAGAGAGAGCTCGCCCCGGCGGGTCTCGGCGACCCCGCCGCGCTCGAGGCCTTCGACAAGTCGCTCGGTGGCCGCACGTCGCGGCTCATCGACTGGAGCGCGCGCGCTCCCGAGGTGGTGGCCGATGCAGTGCGCCACGTGCTCGGCCGCGCCGATCTGGGCGACGCCGAAGCGCTCGCCGCGGCGCTCGATCCGAGGGTCAACCGCTACCGGCTCGAGAGCTTGAACGTCTCGACCCACTCGCCGGTGATGCGCGCGCTCGCCCACGCCCACTTCGTGTTCCGCAAGAAGCTCTCCCACACCGCCGACTCGCAGGACCAGCGCCACCGGATGGTGCCCGGGTCCCGCCCGCTGCTGTCGCGCACCGTGCCCGGCCACCCCGACGTCGTGGAGCCCGAGCTGATCCGCGGGGATCCGGCCTGCCACGCGCTCTTCGAGGACACCGTCGCCGCGCAGTGGCAGACGCGCGCGGCGCTGCTGGAGCGCGGAGTGGCGCCGGAGCTGGCGCTCTACCTGCTTCCCAATGCACTCGCGGTGCGCTTCGAGGAGTCGGGCACGCTGCTCGACCTGCTCCACAAATGGACGATGCGCAGCTGTCTGAACGCCCAGCGGGAGATCTGGCAGGCGTCGATGGACGAGATCGAGCAGGTGAGGGCGGTGCATCCGGCGCTGATGCAGCACGTGGGTCCGCCGTGCGTGGTGCGCAACGGGCTCGCGCGGCCGCGCTGCACCGAAGGGTCGCACTTCTGCGGCGTGCCGGTCTGGCGCAGCTTCCCCGAGGTCGAACGCGTCATCTGAGTGCCGCGCGGCGGAGCCCCGAGCCGCGGCGCGCCGCCAGCGGCGACCTGACCGCGGTGAGCGCACTGTGGATCGAGTTGACGCTTCATCACGCCGCGCTGGATTCGCACTTCGCGCTGCGACGCGGAGCCGAGCGCGAAGTGCGCCGTCTGTTGGAGGCGCAGCTGCGCGTCCCGGACACCGCGATCTTCGTCGTGGGCGAAAGCAAAGTCGAAGCGTTCGCGATCGTCCGCGTCTGCTCGGCGCCCCCAATCCACCCGGAGACGTGTCGGGCGGAGATCACCGACTTGTACGTCGCGCCGGGGCACCGCCGCCGCGGCTGCGGCCGCGCGCTGGTGGCCGCGACGACGCGCTGGGCGAGCGAACACGGCGCCCTGCGCGTCGAGGTTCACGTCTCGCCCCGCAACCCTGAGGCTCAGGCGTTCTGGCGCGCGGAGGGCTACGGCGCGCACATGGACGTGCTGCACCGCCGGCTGTAGATGCGATAGATTCGCCCGACTCCGGAGTCCTTTCGTGCCCACTCCTCGACGACCCGACGAAGACATTCTTCCGCTCGCACGCGATCTCAACGAGCGTCTCGCAAAGGCTGCACCCGAGGTGCTCGCCATGCTGTCGGCGCTCGGCCGGCGCCTCTATTTTCCGAAGGGCATCCTGACCCAGAGCGCCGAGGCGAAGGCGAAGGCGCACCGGATGAACGCGACGATCGGGATCGCGACCGAGGGAGGTGCGCCGATGCACCTCGCGTCGATCGCCGCACACCTGGTGGACGTGGCCCCCGAGGAAGCCTTCTCCTATGCGCCGCCCGCCGGCCAGCTGACGCTGCGCGAGCGCTGGCGCGACAAGGTGCTCGCCGAGAATCCATCGCTGGCCGGCCGCGAGTTCGGCCTGCCGATCGTAACCAGCGGGATCACCCATGGTCTGATGCTGGCGGGAGACCTGTTCGTCGACCCCGGTGACGTGATCGTGCTGCCCGACAAGCTCTGGGGCAACTACCGGCTCACCTACGAGGTTCGGCTCGGGGCGCGAATCCTCCCGTTCCCGTTCTTCCACGGCGAGGGCTTCGACACGGCGGGCTTCGCGAGGGCCCTCGAGGCGGCGGCGGCCGACCACGAGAAGGTGATCGCGCTGCTCAACTTCCCGAACAACCCGACCGGCTACATGCCGACCGAGGCCGAGAGCCAGGCGATCGTCGCGGCGCTGGTGCGGCAGGCCGAGCGGGGCACGCGCGTGGTGGCGCTGCTCGACGACGCCTATTTCGGCCTCTTCTATCACCTCGGCCGCGAGTCGAGCACGCAGTCGCTGTTCGCCCACCTGGTGAACCGGCATCCGAACCTGCTCGCGATCCGCCTCGACGGCGCCACCAAGGAGCTGTTCGTGTGGGGCCTGCGCTGCGGCTTCATCACCTTCGGGCCGGGCCGCGCGGCGAGCGCCGCGGAGGTCTGCGAGGTGCTCGAGGCGAAGTTGAAAGGAGCAGTGCGCAGCGGTGTGTCGAACGTGCCCCAGCTCTCTCAGACGCTGGTGTCGAAGGCGCTCGCCTCGCCGGCGACCGCACGGGAGCGCACGGAGAAGACCGAGACGCTGCGCCGGCGGGCCGAGAAGGTCTACGAGGTGGCGCGGGCGCCGCGCTTCCGCGAGAGCTGGCGGGTATATCCCTTCAACAGCGGTTACTTCATGTGCGTGGAAGTGGCGGGCGTGGAGGCCGAGCGGGTGCGGCTGCACCTGCTCGACGCCTACGGCATCGGCACGATTGCCACCGGAGGCCACGATCTGCGGATCGCGTTCTCCTGTCTCGAGCTGGCGGAGGTGGAGCCCCTGTTCGAGGCGCTCCACCGCGCGATTCAGGAGCTGCGTTCCACCTGACAATCCGCACTCAAGCCGGTAGTGTTGCCTGCCGATTGCCGGAGAGATGCGGTTTGAAACTTCGCTCGATCAGCCCTGGAACCATCATGCATGCCCCATGGGGGGGTCGTGCGAAGCTCTCGCTCTTGCCTCCCATGGCATAATCGTCCACAGAATCCGGACCCGACCGGCGCGATCCACCCCCAGGTTCCGCCCTGAACCGAGGCAATAGCATCGCCGATGTCGTCGCAGCCGACCGGACGCTCCGAACCTTGTCTTCGCATTGCGCCCCTTGTTTCAGCTGATCTTCGGCTCGGGCCGATCGCGGCCGGCCTCGTCGCTGCGCTCGCAATCACAGCGATGGCGCACGCGGAACCCGTGCGAAAACGGGACGGCGTTGCGGCGGCCGCTCCAGGGCTCGGCGCGTTCGCCGTAGCCCCTTCGAACGCGGTGCTGACGGCACCTCCGCGGCCGCCCGAGCGGCGGATCAGCGAAGGTGTGATCACTCGCGGCCGGACGCTATCGGCGATGCTCCGCGCCGACGGCGTCACTCCCTGGTCGATCAACCAGATCGCCCGCGGCCTGCAAGGCCACTTCGACTTCCGTCGCGCGATGCCCGGCCACAGCTACCGCCTGGTTCAGGATGCGGCCGGGAACGTGCTGGAGTTCCGCTACCGGCTCTCGGTGTCGGATGTGTTCACCCTCACTCGCCGCGGCGCCGGGTTCCAGGTGAGCCGCGAGGAGGCCGAGCTGGAGGCGCGCTCGGCGCGGATCGCCGGAGTCATCACCTCGACCCTCTACCAGTCCATGACCAACCTGGGGGAGGACGGGTCGCTGGCCCGCGACTTCGCCGACATCTTCGCCTGGGACGTCGACTTCCAGCGCGCCGTCCGGCCCGGCGACAGCTACCAGATCCTCTACGAGCGCCTCTATCGCGACGTCGGCGGGCGCGAGACCTACGTGCGCCCCGGCCGGATCCTGGCCGCCCGCTTCCAAGGCAAGTCCGGGGACCACACGGCCGTGTACTTCTCGTCGGGCGGCCGCGGCGGCTACTACCGCCCGGACGGCTCGTCGGTGGAGGGCGAGTTCCTGATGGCGCCGTTGCGCCACGCCCGCATCACCTCGAACTACAGCTCCGCTCGCCGCCATCCCATCTTGAAGGTCACCCGCCCCCATCGCGGAGTCGACTACGCGGCGTCGATCGGGACGCCGGTCTGGTCGGTCGCAGACGGCGTCGTGATCCAGCGCAGCTGGTCTGGAGGCAACGGCAATCTGGTCAAGGTGAAGCACGAGAACGGCTACGTGTCGTCGTACGCGCACCTGTCGCGCTATGCGGACGGCCTCCGGGTCGGCGACCGGGTCGAGCAGAAGCAGGTGATCGGCCACGCGGGCCAGACGGGGCTCGCCACCGGTCCGCACGTCTGCTTCCGCATCCAACGCAACGGCAGCTACGTAGACCCCTCGCGGCTGCGCATGCCTTCGGGAGCTCCGATCGCAGCCGGGCTGGTGCCGACGTTCCGCACGACGCGCGACCTCCGGCTGGCGGAGCTCGCCGGGCAGCGTCGGGTCGCCGGCGGCCGCTAGCCGCAAGCGGCCGTAGGCCGCGCGCAGCGAACCGCAGGCGAGCGAAGGCGGCTGGCAGGGGAAGGCGGTAACCCTTTTCTGCGCGGCGGCATCTGTGCGAGCATCCGCCCATGGTCGCCTCCCCCCAGACTCTGTCCGGCTCTGGTCCGCCGGAGACCGGCGCCCCGCTCGCGAAGCGGCTCGCGACCCTCGGCCGCGCGCTCGGCGAGCGGGAGGCATTGCACGGAGAGGGCCTCGATCGCGCCCGGGCGTGTGTCGAAGCGCTGCGGGTCGAGGTCGCCGTGGCGCTCGACGGCTTCCATCGCGCCGCCGCCGCCGCCGGCGCTCCCCACCTGCGGGTCGACCTCTCGCCGGTGCGGATCGACGATAAACACCTGCGCTCGGTCGAGTTCGATCTGTGCCGCGGCCGCTACCGGGCGATCGTCACCGCGAAGAGCCGGGGCGACGTGACCTTCGTCGGCCCGTTCCGCAGCGGAAAGACTGAGGGGCCGTGCAAGAGCTTCCCCATCGACGCCCGGGACGAGGTCTTGGGCGCGCTAGCGAGCTTCCTCGAGAGCTTCCTCGAAGAGGCGGCTACCCCTTGAGCGCCCCGCCGGACGGACCCCGCTCGAGCGACCTCTCCGTTCCCGTCGAGTCCCTCGATCAGCTGGTCGGCTATTTTCGCGAGGGCGAGAGGCCGCCGGAGCGCTGGCGGGTCGGCACCGAGCACGAGAAGATCGGCCTCTACTCGGCCTCGTGGACGCCGGTGCCCTACGAGGGCCCGCGCGGCATCGGGGCGCTGCTGCGCCGGATCGCCGACACCGAGGGCTGGGAGCCGGTCGACGAGGGCGGCCATCCGATCGCGCTCGCCCGCGACGCGGCGAGCATCACGCTCGAGCCGGGCGGTCAGTTCGAGCTCTCGGGCGCGCCGTTGCGCACGATCCACGAGACGTGTGACGAGTTCCATTCCCACCTCGCGCTGATGGAGCGCGCCAACGACGGGTTCGACATCGCGTGGCTCGGGCTCGGCATCAACCCGCTCTACGGAGTGGTCGACGTTCCGGTGATGCCCAAGTCGCGCTACCGGATCATGCGCGCCTACCTGCCGAGCCACGGGTCGATGTCGCTCGAGATGATGTTCACGACGGCGACCGTGCAGGCGAACTTCGACTACGCGTCCGAAGCCGACATGGTGCAGAAGATGCGCATGGCGCTGGCCGTCTCGCCGGTGGTGTCGGCGATCTTCGCCAATTCGAGCCTGTCCGAAGGGAAGTCGAACGGCTTCGTGTCGCGCCGGATGAACATCTGGCAGCACACCGATCCGGATCGCACCGGCATGCTCGCGATGGCCTACGAAGAGGGCTTCGGCTACCGGCGCTACATCGAGTGGGCGCTCGACGTGCCGATGTTCTTCGTGGTGCGCGACGGCGAGTACCGCCACGCGAACGGCATCACGTTCCGCTCGTTCATCGAGGCGGGTTTCGGCGGCGAACGCGCGACGCTCGATGACTTCGAGCGGCACCTCACCACGCTGTTCCCCGAGGTGCGCCTGAAGCGCTTCCTCGAGGTGCGCGGCGCCGACGCCGTGCCGCCGGGTCTCACCTGCTCGCTGCCGGCGCTGTGGAAGGGCCTGCTGTACGACGCCGAATCGCGCGCGGCCGCCTGGGATCGCGTTCGGATCCATCCGCTCGCGGCCCGCGAGGCGGCGCGCGCGGACGTCTCGCGGCGCGGTC
>CAZPNB010000288.1:0-3483 GCA_964587305.1 uncultured Spirochaetales bacterium
ACCGGTGCGTCGAGGCTCTGCTGCGCCCGATCCTTGTCGAACTGGCCATAGCGGAATTCGGAGCGCGAGTTCAAGGCGCGCAGACAGAGCGCGTACTTGGCCATCCCGGTGGCCACCGCCAGAGCCGCGTGGCCGACAACAGCACAGGCGGCTCCGCCGCCGTGGCCGACCAGGCCCAGGTAGGAGAGGTTCTCGATCCCCAGCCCGTTGATCAGCTCGGCTTCGTCGACGGTCTCCGACTGATACGAGGAGAGCGTGATGCAGTCGATCTCGTGCGGAGAGATGCCCGCGTCCTTGCAGGCGGCCACCGACGCCTCGAGCGCGAGCTGATACTCGCTCCGACCGGAGTTGCTGGAGAACTCCGTGCAGCCGATACCGACGATCGCCGCCTTGTTCCGCAGTGCCCTGGCCTGCACGCGCTCTCCACTTCAACTCTTCAACCGGGCCAGGCGCCGGCAAGTGACGAGTTATTTGACGGTCCCTCGGATCATGCTATCCGCTCGGCGGTTGCGCTGTAAAGCGCGTTGGAGGGAGCGGCCCGGTGAAGATCGGCATTCCGTTGTTCCGCCTGCGCCACACGCAGATGGCCGCCGTGGCCACGCGCGCCGAGGAGCTCGGCTTCGAGTCGGTATGGGTGCCCGAGCACCTCGTGCTGCCAAAGCACTTCGAGAGCCGCTACCCGTACTCGGAGGATGGCCTGCCCCCCGTCGAGCCCAGCACTCCGATGCTGGATCCGCTGATTCTGCTCACCCACATCGCAGCGGCGACGTCCCGCATCCGGCTCGGTACGAACATCTTCATCCTTCCGTTGCGCCACCCGCTCGTCACCGCGCGGATGGCGATGAGCCTCGACGTGCTCTCCGGCGGTCGCCTCAGCCTCGGGATCGGCGTGGGCTGGCTCGAAGAGGAGTTCCGCGCCGCCGGGATCGAGTTCCGCACCCGAGGTAGTCGAACGCGCGAGTGCGTACTGGCATTGAAGGCGCTCTGGACACAGGCGGAGCCCGAGTTCCACGGGCGCTTCTTCGAGTTCGGCCCGGTGAAGTTCGAGCCGAAGCCGGTCCAGGCGCCTCATCCGCCAATCCTGTTCGGCGGAGAGAGCGAAGCAGCACTCCGGCGCGCGGCCGCCCTCGGAGACGGCTGGTACGGCGTCGCGCACGATCCGGAGAGCGCAAAGCAGCGGGTCGCGAAGTTGCGCGCACTGCTGGCGGAAGCCGGGCGCGAGGGCGAAGCGTTCGAAATGACGGTGGGGCACAAGGGCGGGCCGCTCGACGGTGACGTCCTGCGCAACTACGCCGATGCGGGCGTCGACCGCGTGACCGTTCTGCCCTGGTGGCGCGGCCGCGATGCCGTCGAGAAGCTCGAGGAGCTGGCGGAGGCGGTGAGGCTGGCCGGTTGAGCCCGATGCGGGCGACTTCTACCGGGCGTCGCTGGTCTCGACCCACGCTTCGCCCTCGTCGAGGAACGAGGAAAGCTTCTCACCTCGAATGAGCAGCCGCATCAGGCAGGAGCCAGCTCATGCTCCCTATCCTCCGTACCTGCTCGCGATCCCGGTCGCGCTGCAAGCTCTGCTGCTGATCCTCGGCGGTCACTACACGTCCGCGCGCGTGCCGCTAGGCTCGTGGGCGCAGGATGTGGTCCCGCCTATGCTCCCGCCCGATGTTCCAGCGCCTTCGACAGATCGCGATCACGGTGTTCGCGAGCATCGCGCCACTCCTGGTCCTCGAGGGAGGCCTGCGGCTCGCGGGCTGGCCCACGGATCGAGTGCGCAGCTTCAGCAAGCTGCTGAACTTCGACGCGAACGCCTGGAACGCAGCGATTGGCGTTTTCCGACCCGGGGCCCAGAGCACGGTGATGTGGCCCCCCGAGCTGGCCTACCAGGTGCACATCAACACCCTCGGCCTGCGCGGGCCCGAGATCGAGCGGACCCCCCCCGAAGGTCGCACGCGCATCCTCGCCCTCGGCGACTCGATGACCTTCGGCTACTACCTCGAGGAAGACGAGACCTGGCCCGTCCAGCTCGAAGCTCGGCTGCGCGCCGCGAGTCGCGATGTCGAGGTGGTGAACGCCGGCGTCGGCGGCTGGTCGATCGAGTCCGAGACCCGTTTTCTCGAAGAACGCGCCCTCGCCCTCGAGCCGGACCACGTCGTGCTCGCCTTCTGCACCAACGACATCTCCGAGCTCACGCGGACCGCCGTCTACGACAGCCAGAAGGCCTCGGTGACGCGGGGACGCGTGTTCAAACGGACCCTGTACACGAGCGCCCTCTACGAGCTCTACCTGCGGATCCAGGTCGCCTGGAAGCACTGGCGCACGCGCGCGGACGAGGACTACGGACATTCCCTGAATGCATCCGGCGTCGCCCCGGAAGACGCGGACGAGCTCTGGAAGCGCTATGCGGAGTGGCTGGATCGGATGCACGGCGTGCTGCGGGAACGCGGGGTCCCGCTGATGATCGTCTACGTCCCCGAGGCCTACAATCTCGAGCACGGACTCCCGGCGACCGATGAAGAGCGTTTGCGTGCGCTCGCGGAGTCGCGTGGGATCGCTTTCGTATCGCCGCTGGCGGACTTCGAAGGGCGGCCGGTCACGGAGCTCTTCCATCTGCCGATCGACAGCCACCTCGCCCGGGACGGCGCCGCGCGATTGGCCAACGCCGTGGCGCGCCAGTTCGACATCGGGGCCGAGCGCTCCTAGTTCGGGCGAGCGTGGCGGGCCCGCTATCGGGGGATTTGACATAATGCTCCTTCTCGGACGCTGCAAGAATCCAGCCTAACTAATCCACCGATGCTCTCATACGCGGGCCGGGTTGCGATCGCTGCCCTCCCGTCGCGCGGCGCGTGCGATCCCTGCGAGCATCCCGCGGAAGACCACCGCGTGTAGCGGATAGATTCCGTACCAATACAAGAGGCCGAGCAGGCCGCTGGGATCGAAGACGGCAGTCTGCCGAACGATGCTCCCGCGATCGCTGGGTCGCACCTCGAACTCGAGCCAGGCTCGTCCGGGCAGCTTCATCTCGGCCCTCAGGCGGAGAAAGTGGTCCTGCTCGTACTCCTCGACACGCCACCAGTCCAGCGTGTCTCCGACCCGCAGCCCTTCGGGATCGGGACGGCCCCGACGCACTCCGACACCGCCGAAGAGCAGATCGATGGCGCCGCGCAGACGCCAGAGCCAGTCGTAGGCGTACCAGCCGCCGCTGCCCCCGATGCGGCGGATGGGAGCAAATGCCTCCGCAGCGCACACGTCCACCTCGCAGTGCCGCGAGTCGACCAGGCGGCTCCCTCTGCGCACCCCGCCGTAGCTGCCGAAGATGCCTGGGTCGCTGCCTCCCGCAGAGACCGCGTCGGACCACCGCGTCTGTATGAACTCGCGATCCTCGTTTGTCACTGCCTTCGCGAGCGCCTCTGTCACGCCCATCGGCCTCAGCGCGAAGTCGTGCCGGGCACGGTCATCGCGAACGACCGTCTCGTGGCAGATGCTCTCGAT
>CAZPNB010000289.1:0-3902 GCA_964587305.1 uncultured Spirochaetales bacterium
AACGGCCAGACCTGGCGCTGGTTGGTGGTGACCGACGCCGGCAAGCGCGCCGAGCTGGCGCGCTTCTACCGCGAGACCGGCCAGCAGTATCTGACGATGGCGCGCGACAACCTCGCGAAGGGCGATGCGCAGACCGAGCGCGTGTATGACTCCGCCTTCTGGCTGATGGACCACCTGCATGAGGTGCCGGTGCACGTGATCCCGTGCGTGGTCGGGCGCCTGCCGGAGAACGCGCCGCTCGGTCTCGTGGCGTCGACCTTCGGCTCGATCTTCCCGGCGGTGTGGAGCTTCCAGCTCGCGCTGCGCTCGCGCGGCCTCGGCTCGACGCTGACGACGCTGCACCTGTTCCGCGAGGCGGAGGCCGCGAAGCTGCTCGGCATTCCCGAGGGCGTGAGCCAGGTGGCGCTGTTGCCGGTGGCCTACACGAAGGGCACCGACTTCAAGGTGGCGAAGCGCCCGGCCCCCGAGACGATCACGTCGTTCGACACCTGGAGCGTGTGATCCCGATGAGCACGATCGCCTTCCACGCCGAGAAGGATCCGAACCGGATCGCGATCATCCTGGGCAACGGAGACTTCGTCGAGACGTTCGGCGAGCTCGAGCAGCGCTCGCGGCGCTGGGGCCACCTGTTGCGCGCGCGCGGGCTCGGCAACGGCGGCTGCGTCGCCGCGATCCTCGACAACACCGACCCCTGCTACATGGACCTGTTCTGGGCGTGTCACCGCGTCGGGCTCTATTTCACGCCGGTGAACTGGCACCTCCAGGAAGACGAGATCCAGTACATCGTCGACAACAGCGACGCCGACGCGCTGGTGGTGTCGCCGCGCTTCGCCGAGGCGGCGACGCGGGTGGCGCGGCGATGTCCGAAGGCACAGGTGCGGATCGTCACCGCGGGCGCTGCGCCGGCCGGCTTCGAGACGCTCGAGGATGCGCTCGCGGAGATTCCCGCCGACGCACCGCTCGCGGAGCAGCGCGAGGGGACGATCATGGTCTACTCGTCGGGCACCACGGGGCGCCCGAAGGGTGTGCGCCGCCCGCTGCCGGACGGGCCGCCGGGGCATCCCGCCGTCGCGCTGTTCGCGAAGGGCTTCATGACCATCTTCGGGATCACCGAAGACGATCGCTACCTGTGCCCGGCTCCTCTCTACCACACCGCGCCGCTCGCATTCAGTACCGCGCTGCTGCGCAACGGCGCGGCGGTGGTGATCATGCCGCGCTTCGAGCCCGAGCTCGCACTCCAGATGATCCAGGACCAGAAGGTCACCGCGTCGCAGTGGGTGCCGACGCACTTCCGCCGGCTGCTCCAGCTGCCAGCGGAGGTGCGCGCGAAGTACGACGTGTCGTCGCTGCGCGTCGCGGTGCACGCTGCCGCGCCGTGCCCCGTCCCGGTGAAGGAGCAGATGATCGCGTGGTGGGGCGATGCGATCGTCGAATACTACGCCGGCACCGAAGGAGGAGGCACGGTAGTGCGCGCGCAGGAGTGGCTGGCGCACAAGGGCACCGTCGGCCGCCACTGGGCCGGCGGCAAGGTGTGGCTGCTCGACGAAGAAGGGAACGAGATCAGCAAGCCGCACGTCGAGGGCGCGATCTACTTCGAGGCTCCGAACACCGGCCGCTTCGCCTACCACAAGGACGACGCAAAGACCGCAGACACCTACCGCGGAAACTTGTTCACGATCGGTGACATCGGCTACCTCGATCACGAGGGCTATCTGTTCCTGACCGACCGGCAGTCCAACATGATCATCTCCGGCGGCGTGAACATCTACCCGCAGGAGACCGAGAACCACCTGACCGTGCACCCGAAGGTCCACGACGTCGCGGTGATCGGCGTCCCGAACGAGGAGATGGGCGAAGAGGTGAAGGCGGTGGTGATCCCGGCCGCGGGCGCCGTGCCTGGCCCCGAGCTCGAAGAAGAGCTGATCGCGTGGTGCCGCGAAGGCATCGCGCACTACAAATGCCCGCGCACGATCGACTTCGTGACCGAGCTGCCGCGCACCGAGACCGGCAAGATGGCCAAGCGCAAGCTGCGCGACCGCTATTGGGGCGAGGGCGGCGCGAAGCTGGTGTAGCAGGATCGCCCGGCAGTTGGTCGATCGAGCTGCTGCCCGCGCTCAGCGGCGAATCCTTCGTCATCATGCAGATCGAGAATACGGATCTCGATCGCATGTAATCATCCAGTACGTTCGTTTGCTTACTTGGCGATTGCCGCCCGGGCGGCCGCGATCTTCGCTTTCACGGCATCGAGATTGAAGCTCGCACCCGCCTGCATCGGACCAGCTCTTCAACATCGCAGGCGTCGACTGTCGCAACCTGGACGCATACTCGTACGCGCTCGTGGAGGTGGACGCGCCCTCGGCCACCGCAGCCGCTACTTCTGCTACTGCTCCAGGATCTCCGCGTAGCGCGCATTCGCTTGGTCGTAGGTCCGGCGCGCGGTGTCGCGCTCCTGCACGATGGCTCCGCGGGCGTCGCCGCGCGGATGGTCGCGCGCTCGCATCTCCGAGTAGGCGGCGTTCGCGCGCTCGAGGCGCTGCCTAGCGGTGTCGAGCTCGGCGCGCGCGCGCTTGGCCGTCGCACGTGCGTCGTCGTCCTCGATGTCTGGCACGGCGGCCGGCAGCGGGAGCGGGCCCTGCACGGTCTCGGCATCGTCGAGGCTCACCGTGGAGCCGGTATCGACGTCGTCGAGGCTCTCGGTGGAGCCGGTATCGGCGTCGTCGAGGTCCTCCGTCCCGCCCGTGTCCACCGCATCGAGATCGATGGTGCCTGAGTCCGCCCAGGACGGGAAGCCAAAGAGCAGACAGGCGCCGGCCAGCAGGGCGGCGATGCGTCGGTGCGCTTGCATGAGGAGCCTCCGGGGGGAGTGCCCGGTGAGCACCGGGTGTCTGGAGGGCTCATCGGCGCAACTACCCTGGGACTCGAGCCGCCGCGCTTCCTGTAGAGATAGGCGGATCAAGCGGCGCCCCGGCTGAGCCGATTTCCGGAGACGCGATGGGTGTCTACACCCCGCTCCTGGGGCTCGCCGCGTTCGTGGGAGCGCTGTGTGCCGGCTTCATGCTGGCGCGCTCTTCTGGATAGGCCCGTTGCGCGTCTCGCCACGTCCAGACCAGCAACAACGCGACGACGGCGTGCAGCGCAACGCCCGGCCACAACAGCAAGCCCCCCATATGCCCCACCGTGCCGAGGTAAGTCAGGTAAAGCGCAATTAGCGCGTTGTAGGTCAGCATCCCCCGGAATACCGACGCGCCGCTCTCGGCGCCCCGCCAGCCCGGCCAGCACGCCAATCCCAGAGCGAGCAACGCGATGCCGAAACATCGGCCGAGCGAGATCCCCGTACCGGAAACGCCTGCGCCCAGCAGCCATGCGACCACGGTCGCGGGATCGATCATCAGAACGAGCCCGGTGCCAGTCTCCACGCCCGCGGCAAAGGCGAGGATCTTCCTGCGGGTGAAGGAGCAAGGGCGATTCAAGCTGGATTCCCCTAACGTGCGCGAGCGCGAAGTAACTTTACAAGGAATGCAAACTGGCTCCCAAAGAATCGCTCTGGGCGAAGGTCAAGAAGCATTTCTAGCTCTGAAGGAGAACGGCCCGCTACCGGGGCGTAGTTGACCGAACGATCCTCATCGGACGTCGCGAAGATCTAGCTACGATGTACCGGTTTTAGGAGGGGCGATCATGCTGCGAAGCTGGATGGCAAGCGGAGCGTTCGTGCTCTTGGCCGTGGTCGGGCAGCCCGCCGCGGCGGAATTGCCGGACGCAGCGACATTCCTCGCCGATCTCGGCTTCACCGCGGACCAAGTTGCACAGGTCGAGGCGGGGAGCATGGTGACCACCACGATCCAGCCGAGCACCGAGCGCGAGCTCGCCGCAGCGTTCGCCTTCCTGGTGCAGATCCCGCGCGG
>CAZPNB010000290.1:0-2633 GCA_964587305.1 uncultured Spirochaetales bacterium
CTCTCGCCGCCGTGAAGCGCATCGCACTCGCCGTCGTCGCGCTCGGGATCGCGCTGCTGGCAGCCTCCGCCGGCTACCTGCTGTGGTCGCTCGACGCGCGGGTCGCGCGTGCGATCGAAGAGCACGGCACCCGGGTCGTCGGGACGCCGGTGAGCGTGGAATCGGTCGACATCGAGCTCGCCGCGGGCAAGGGCACGATCCGGGGGCTGCGCGTGGCAAACCCGGAGGGCTTCTCCGCCGGCGATGCGATCGTGCTCGATGCGATCGAGCTCGTGATCGACGGGCGGTCGCTGGGCCAACAGCCGTTCCGCCTCACGCGCGTTCGGGTCGGCGAGTCGGTCGTGCACTTCGAGCTGACGGAAGAGGGCGCCTCGAACATCGAACGGATCGCCCGTCGCGTCTCCAGGCGGCCCTCCGATGCCAGCGGTGAAGCCGGCGGGGACGGCGAGCCGCAGCGCCTCGCGATCGACGAGCTCTCGTTCGTCGGCGGCGAGATCTTCCTGGGGCACCCCGGCGCCGATCAGCCGGAGCGCGTCAACCTGCCGGGCCTCGAGCTCGAGGACCTCGGCGGCGAGCAGGGTGCTTCGGGTGGCGAGATTGGCGAGCAGATCGCGCGCGTGTTCACGCGGCGGGTGGTGGCCGCGACGGCAGGTCACCAGGTGGGGCGCGCGGTAGAGAAGGAGCTCGGCGGGGCCGCCGGCGATGTGGCGGAGACGCTCTTGCGGCGCGTGCTCGAATGAGTCGGAGTCCTCTCGGTCGGTGAGCGCGCGCAACGAGGCCGTAACTCACGACTCGTGAAACTCGATGCCCTCGACCGGCGTGTGCGGCAGGTTGAAGAGGTCGGCGCCGGCGCGGCTCAGCATGTTCACGAGGCCGACGCGCGGCACCGGCCATAAGCCCTTCGCGATCGCTTGGTTCGCCGCTCCTGGGACCCAGTTCGGGCCCTTGCCGAGATGATCCAGTGCACTGGCGGCCACCTCGGCCGGATCCATCGCGTCCTTGAAGCTTCCACTCCCCTCGAGGTGGGTCGGCGTCCGCGTCGCACCCGCGAGCACGCCGAGCACGTCGATACCCTCCGGCGCCAGCTCGTGCCAGAGCCCTTCGGCCAGCGCGGTGTCGAATGCCTTGGTGGCTGCGTAGGTGGCCTGATAGTGGCTGCCGCACAGCGACGCCAAGGACGACATCAGGATCATTCCGCCGCGCTGGCGCGTGCGCAGGCGCGTTCCGAAGTGGTGCGCGAGCAACAGCGGGCCGCGGCAGGAGAGGTGCTCGAGGAACAGGACGTCTGCGAGCGGCGTGTCGAGGAAGCGACGCGCGTGGCGATTCGAGCCGGCGTTGTAGATGAACAGTCCGACGTCGAGATCGCGCGTCTCGGCCGCGATCGTCTCGGCCACCGAAGCACTCGTCAGGTCGCAGCAGATCGCCCGCGTCTCGACGCCGTGCTGCGCACGGAGCTCCGCTGCGACGCGCGCGAGCGGCTCCTTCCGGCGCGCGATCACCGCGACGTGCAGGCCGCGCCGCGCCAGCTCGACGGCGAACGCCTCGCCAATTCCGTCGGAGCCCCCGGCGACGACCGCCCACGGACCGAAGCGCGCGCGGAACGCATCTCCCGAGTATCTGGCTGACATCTTCCTGGCCTCTCTCCTCGTTTCTCCAACGGGCTCACACCTGGAAGTAGAGCTTCAGATCCCGCAGCCCGCCGTCGCTGCGCGGGCAGTGGTCGCAGCGCGAGGTCAGGATCTGATAGGCGTGCCGGATCGCGAGCAGCGTGCTGGTCTGGCGCACCGGCTGCTCCAGGAACACGCGCTCGCCGAGGCGCTCGGTGAGCCCGGTCTTGTCCATGTTGCGCGCGAACTCGGGGCGCACGCCGCACAGCAATACGTGGACGCCGCGCGACTTCATGCGCTCGAGGAAGGCATCGAGCAGCGAGAGGCCCACCGCGTCGGGGCTGCGGGCCCGCTTCACGCGCAGCACCAGCACCTGGGTGGACGGCGTCACGCGGTTCTCGATCGCCGTGAAGTGCTGCTCGAGGGCCGCGGTGGCGCCGAAGAACATCTCACCCTCCAGGCCGAAGATCAGGATGTGTCCGCACGGCTCGTCGTCGGTCAACCGCTCGTGGACGCCGCCCTCCGCCGTCAACACGAACTCGGTGAGCAGCATGCGGCCGGCCCGCGGCACCGCCAGCAGGAAGGACATCATCACGCCGATCAGCACGCAGAACTCGATCGAGATGAAGACGGCGGCGAACGCAGTGGCGGCGACGATCGCCGCGTCGAAGCGCGTCGCGCGCAGGTGGTAACGGAGGGCGTGCCAGTCGATCATCTTCCAGGCCGAGACCATCAGGATCCCGGCGAGCGCGGCGCGGGGGATGAAGCGGGCGTAGGGCGCGAGCACGAGCATGATCGACGCCACGGCGAGCGCGGAAACCACGCCGGACCACTGGGTCGCCGCGCCGGCCTGCTGGTTGATCGCCGAGCGGGTGAGCGATCCCGATCCCGGCATGCACTGGAAGAACGAGCCGGAGAGGTTCGCGAGCCCCTCGCTCAGGCACTGCTGGTTCACGTCGAGCTTCTGGCGGGTCTGGGCCGCGATCGCCTTGGCCATGGCGATCGCTTCGAGCAGACCCAGCACCG